>DALYNO010000030.1:0-15979 GCA_031975295.1 Anaerocolumna sp.
TTGTACAAATTGCCAATGAAAATTTATATAATAGGGCTTTTGTCGGGCAACTCATCTAATGATGTATGGCTTTATTAACCAAATACTTAGCCTGTTCATAATCTTTCTTCTGGACATATATATAATACTGTCTGTCATATTTTCTATTATGAGCAAAACCTGGAAGACCTCTTGTGTTTCTATTTACATTAAGATTTACTACACGGTATTTATATTTTATTTTATTCGTTGCAAGAATCTCTCTTATATTGGATAATTGATCCATTTTGAAACCAGTATATACTTCCTGTCTGTTAAATAAAAACATATAGACCTCCTGTTTTGTAATCATATACTTAATATTTAATCTAAGTGTTAATTGGGTTAAGGTTAATATCATAACATACTTAATTTAAATAATTCTATCATATTTATCTTTAAAAATAAATCCTTACACTAACATAAGGAAAGCTTCTTTAAGGGTCAAATATTCACTTTAACAAATTAATATAACCGAAAATGATAAAGCTGATGATTCTTCAAAATATACGAAATAATCATCAGCTTTCATTATATTAAATACAACACTTTTTAACAAAAAATAATCTGCTATCTAATACCACCTTGCAAAAAGTAGTTGCGGAGTCTTTTCAGTAACCAAAGTTGTACTAATAATTGGCAAGGCATTGGAATCCGAGTAATCCTCCCAGGTGTACCACCCTTTAAAAGTATATCCTTCTCTTTTAGGCGTAGGAAGGGCACCAAATGTTTTGGTGCAAGTTGCATCCATTTCATAGGACTCCCCATTAAACCCAACAAAAGTAATGTTTAAAACTTTAAGTTTCCACTGGGCATATAGCTTCGTTGGTGGTTTATCTTTATAGACAGAAACAGGTGTTATTTTGTCTCCCCCAGTTTTTTTGGTATACCAACCGGTAAAAACATAATTACTCCTAACTGGAACTGGTAATTGTCTAAGGTATTTGGTACCATATCTTACTGAAACTTTATTACTATCTCCTGCGCCATTATAGTCAAGGGTAATATCAAAATCCTTACCGCTCCACTGGGCATATAGGGTATGATTCCCTGTTATTTCTACTTTCTTATTCGTATTAATGAGTGTTCCTGCTGATGGAAAGGTATACCATCCCCTAAACACGTAATTGGTCCTACTGGGTGTTGGGAGAGACCCATAAGGACTTCCAAATGTAACAGTTACAGAATTGCTATCAACCGTTCCCCCTTGGGGATTAAAGGTCACTGTATACGTCTTGTTGACTTCTGCAGCTTGTGCTGTTATATTCTCTCCAGTATATCCGGCTAACGAAATCATTCCAAGGATACCAAGTAAAAATAAAAATAGTAACTTCTTTTTATACTTTCTCATTTGTATTATCTCCTTTGCATGATTCTACTATACCCAATTACTATATCCTTATGAAAGAAATAATGACATGTACCAATTACATTCATAAGAATAGTATAGGGAACTAGTTCCCTGATTTATATGGTTATTATATACTATTTTGGGTTATAAGCAGTGCTTTAGAAGTTGTCCAATACATGGAATACAACCTGATTGTTGGAAGCTACCCCAGCATAGATATCCTTCGTAGCATTTCCAACTGATAGATAATGTCGTAAAACTTCCTTTGCAGTAAAGGGCATATCACGATTAAGTACATTATTCCTATCAACCCACTCTAATAAGCCCTCATCACAATGTTTTAATTCCAGCTCCTTGTTTCTTAGTTCTGCAAAAAAATAATAGTTTTGCCTGATTTCACTATCTATGAAGCGTATGGTAACATACTTAAGAATTAAATTAGTAATATCTGATTCTTTGATACCAGTTTCCTCAAACATCTCTCTCAAAGCACAAGCCTTTGCATCGTTTAATTCCTTCATTTCGAAATGTCCTCCAATATTACACCAGGAGGGTTTTACCACTCGTGAACCAATCCGATATAACAGTAACATTTTATCTTTGTCTATAATATAAATACCTGCCATATTTCGTAATTTACCATCCATACCCTTCTCCCCACATTGATTGCCTTATCCTTTCACAGTTCATTTCTAATAGGTTCATTATAAACCAGACTTGCTAATTGAAGCCTGATATTTACTTTTCTCCCAACTAACTAAGGCCATTTCCGGAGTTTCGAATTCTTCTAATCCTCCACCTGGTAATTTATAATATCCGTTCTTTGGCATGTGCATTAAGGCGATATTATTATCATCCACAAGTAGTCCTCTTGAGGCATAACGAGTTACATCCTTCAATAGATTTTTATTCCCACCTATAATATCTGCATCTGTGATTTTATACTCAAACATATACGCCCCATATAATTTTGATTTAGACATGTCCACACTTTGTATATTGTAACATAATCCCCCATTATTTACCACATTACTGTTCACCAATTATTGCGTTAAGGTAAGTAGGCGTTTCATCCTGTTTTTTTACATGCAAAAAACGCAGGAGAAAGGGGCCACGGCTTTGTCCTGCGTTTTAAAACTATTTATTCTTATTCTAGAACTACTTTTGCTCGTTGTTGAACTCAATTTTCGGGGTATCAGCTACTTCTTCTCCCCTACAACTCCACTCTACCCTCTAGGGCTCTAAGCAGTGTAACTTCATCTATATACTCCAAATCTCCACCAACTGGAACACCGCTAGCGATACGGCTAACTTTAATACCTGTAGGTTTGATTAACTTACTGATGTACATTGCTGTAGTTTCTCCTTCAAGGCTTGAGTTTGTTGCTATAATTACTTCATTTACATCTCCTTGCAGCCTTAGGATTAGTTCCTTTAGCTTAATCTCATCAGGTCCGATTCCAAGCATGGGAGAGATGGCACCGTGAAGTACATGATATACGCCATCATATCTGCCTGTCTTTTCGTAAGCCGCCAAATCTCTGGGATTTTCAACTACCATAATAATATGATGGTCTCTTTTTTCACTGGCACAGATAGGACATAACTCACTGTCTGTTAAGGTATAGCATTCCTCACAATATCTTACATTGGATTTCGCTGAGGTAATAGCCTGGGACAAATTATTAACCTGATCTGCAGGCATATTAATAATGTGAAAAGCAAGTCTTTGGGCGGTCTTACCCCCAATACCCGGCAGCCTTGATAATTCTTCTATTAATTTGCTAATCTGACTGCTGTAATAATTCATTAGAAAGGAAATCCTCCGCCTAAACCACCAAGGCCTCCAGTAATCTGACTCATTGCAGACTGTGATTCCTCTTCCATCTTACGTAGAGCTTCATTGGTTGCTGCCATAATTAAGTCCTGAAGCATTTCAATATCATCTGGATCAACTACTTCTTTTGATAAAGTAACAGAGGTCACTTCCTTTTTACCAGATACTTTAACAATAACCGCACCGCCACCAGCAGATGCTTCCCATTCTTTTTCCTCTATTTCTTTGGTCTTTTCTTCCATCTGCTTTTGCATTCTTTGAGCCTGTTTCATTAAGTTATTCATATTACCAGGCATACCTCCACCTGGAAATCCTCCGCGTTTTGACATGTTATAATCTCCTTTTCTAATCAATCTTCATATTCAATGGTAACATTTTTAAATATATGTCTAAGATCCGGGATATCCTCAATGGATTCCTTTCCTTGTTCTAACAACTTGGTTTGTATTTCAACTTCTTTTTGCACTCTTTTTCTAATAATATCTTTGAGTTCCTTCATGTGAAGTTCCTGTGATACTAAATCCTTATCCATGGAATCCTGAAACACCAATAATAGCATATTGTTATTGCCTACACTTGGTCTGGCTCCTGTAAGTGCTGCTTTTGTAAGCAGTGAAGTTGCAGCTACAATATTGTTCCAGTCCTTTGCTATTTCTGTTAAATCACTTGAAATTGCCTTGGGTAATATGGCAGGTGTTTTCTCTTCTATTATAGGCATAGCTGGTTGCTCCTCAATCCTACTCTGCCTAATCTGTATATTACCATTTTCCAACTTTTCTTCTAGTAACTTGAGGCGATTTAAAATATCCTCAAAATTATTCTCCATCTGAGGTTTACATAACTTTATTAAAGCTACTTCAACCATAACCCTCTTTTGTGAAGCATATTTAATCTGGTTAGATAACTCAGAAAATATTCTAATATAACGTATCAATCTGTCTACATCTAACTTTTTAGCCTGATCTTGTAATAATATCATGTTATCTTTGGTTGCATCCACGGCTTCAGTTGCATCTTTAGAAGTCTTAACCAAAAGTAAGTTTCTTAAATACCAGGTAAAATCTACGGTAAATTGTGTTAACTCTCTACCACTAATTATCAACTCTTCTAATAAAACCATACAACCGGTAACATCTGAATTAAGAATATAAGCCAAGAGCCTTGCAAATACTTCAATATCAACCGCGCCTAAGACTTCTAGCACTTTATCATAAGTTAGTGTTTCTCCAAAATAAAAAGCGATGCATTGATCTAGTAAGCTTAGTGCATCACGCATGGAGCCGTCTCCCATTCTGGCAACGTATCTTATGGCCTTCTCTTCTGCAGTAACCCCTTCTTCATTCATAAGCTCAGATAATCTATTGGCAATGGTATCAACTGTAATTCTCTTAAAATCGTACCTTTGACATCTTGAAAGAATGGTAATGGGTATCTTATGAGCTTCAGTGGTAGCTAATATAAAGATAACATAGGACGGTGGCTCTTCTAATGTCTTTAGCAGGGCATTAAATGCTCCTGCAGAAAGCATATGAACCTCGTCAATAATATATACTTTATATCTGCCCTCAGTGGGTGAATACCTAACCTCATCAACAATCTCTCTAATGTTATCTACACCATTATTAGATGCTGCATCGATTTCAATCACATTCATGGATGTCTGGTTTTGGATAGATTTACAGGTAAGGCACTCATTACAGGGTCCTCCATCCACCGGATGCTCGCAATTAACTGCTTTACCAAGTATTTTAGCAACGGTTGTCTTACCGGTTCCTCTTGTTCCGCAGAACAAATAAGCATGACCTACTCTGTCCGCCTTTATTTGATTCTTTAAGGTGGTTACTATATGATCCTGACCCTTTACATCAGTAAAATCCAAGGGACGGAATTTTCTATACAATGCAGTATATGACATGGCTTAACTTCCTCTTAATTTGCTTTCCTCTAACATACCTTATAATTCCTATATATTTTACCAATAGCAGGTCTTGTTGTCAAAGAGTATTCGTGTGAATTATGGAAAGCATATTCACATTTTATATTTAGACATACTAAGGTTACTCCAAAATCTCAGTAACTCAATAAAATAGGGCTATCTATGGTAGGGATGCAAAACTTTTATATAGTAATTATATAATTTTTCTCTTTTAGTGCCTGTTCTATTTTATCCAGTATCTCTTCTGAATCTGCTTCCACTGTATGTAAGTGAACTCCATCAGTAAGTTCTTTTAAAGGTACTGTATTTTTTAGCTTCACCTGTTTGATAAAATCATATACATCCTGTCTGTTCTTTATGATTAAATCCGCCGCAATTTCTCCATATAAGTCATGGGTTACAATAATATTAAGTACTTTACCGCCATTGTCAACTATGGTACATAACTCATCTTCGATTTCATCATTGGTATGCTTTACCAAAAAACATCTGTTAACCTTTTCTTCTTCTCTAAGGTATATCATATATCCTTTGGTGGTAGAAAGAATATTTTTGTTAACAGCTCTTAGAAGAGCAATATCTTGTACAATTACTTGCCTGCTTACTGAAAGCTTTTTAGCTAGCTCCGTTCCGGAGATAGGCTCTTTTGAATTATGCAATAACTTAACTAGTAACTCCCTACGTTCCTGCCCTTCCATATTAAGCATCTCCTTTCCAAATCTTTGTTCTAATTTATTCTATAATAAGCATGTTTAAAAAGCAAGGCTAATCAAATATAGAATATAAATGCCACCCTGTAAAGTGTACAAGGCGGCAAAGGATGATGGTACTTCTTAATAATACTTTATAAATTTTACTTAAATTCTAAGCTTAAATGTTTTAGGTGCCAAGCGATATGCCATAAATAATGCTACAATGACATAGATGATGCAAAATGCTGAAATTCCCATCCCAAAAGTTAGAGTTGATACTTTTTTTCCAATGGCATAAAAACAAATATAATACGTAGCCATATTTACAATGGTATAAATTGCACCTTTTGATTCCATATTGGCATTATAAGGCTGTAGTAAATAATATATTACCAAAGTATGTACCGAGAAAAATACTGACATGGCTATTATGGATACAAAGAGAATCAAGTAATTCCATGGATTATTGGTTCCTCCTGAGATAAACAAAAGCAGAGGAAGTCCAAGGGCTATAACCGAAGCTGGCATAAGATTAATAAGTGCTATATACTTTAAACGCTCCATAAAAAGTACTAATATACTTTTAGGCTGACGATAAAATCTATAGGTTAGCATACTATGATCACAGTTCATAAACATTGCAGACGTTATCACCCCTCCTCGGTTAAGCATATACATAACAAAAAGAAAGTATGGAAGAAAGGTCAGCATAAAATTATTTGTCAATGACTTTATATCAGGTATGAAATAGCAGGCAATTATAGCACCAGACAAGACCATAAGAAGAAGTAAGGTTATTCTCTTGGCAGACCTGGTTAGCATCTTAGAATGCCTTTTCATAAAGAGTTCATTAAAATATTTATAACCAGTTTCTTTACTGGTCTGGCTTATATCAACTACTATCTTTTTATGATAACTTTCCTGCATAACTTGTTTGGAATTTACTCTATTAATGGCAAAATGATTAGATGTTAACAAAGCCTTATAAATAGGTGGATAACTATCAAATCTAATTATATATTCCATACAGAATGCCCCTAGTACAATTGTTCCTATGCAAAGGATTAAAAACACTTTTTCATTTAATGAATATCCAAAAAAAGGTGGTACATAAGCAGCTACCAAACAAACAGCAACACCAATCCAGACAACCGCCGGAGGCAGGTTTTCGTTCATAACCGTATCTCTTTCTTCACAGCCTTTTAAAATAGCCCCAGTTGCTATTAATTTTACACCACATACTAGGACAGGCATTATTAGACAGGTTAACATGCTCAAACCTAGCGTTTTTCCAAGCCAAAGAGTAAGTGGTAAAAAGCCAATTAACATTTTAAGCAGAAAGTACATATAGTTTGTCAGGGTATATTCCTTGACGTTCATTCTCATGATAAACATAGCATAATATTTATCCTTGGTAGGATTAAACATATGGGTATTTATAAAACCACCGATTAGAGTCAAAAAGAAGAAGATATGAACAAAGTTATCTGCTCCTTCACCTTTTAAAAACTCCAAGGGCAAATATATCATTAAAAACACATATAGTATTTTTCCAATAAATACAGACCCTAATTCAATGAAGATACTAATTACATTGGCAAAACTTTTTAATCCAGAACTTCCATACAAAAAGTCTGGTATAAGCTTATTTATTAAGGGAATTGTTTTTAGTGCATATATTATACTATTGGCTTTGTATGTATTCTTAAGCCGAAAAGAGGTTTTAAATGTTTCAATCATTTCCATCACCTCGCAATGCCCCTATGATTTTGTCTTTAAATGCAGCATTGTCAAGATTTTCTTTATCTATCTTTTCCAGAACCCCTTCATTTAAGATTACAATCTCATCACAAAGGTCAAGTGCCAGTTCCATAATATGTGTGGAAAATATAATAATATGCTCTTTCTTAATCTGACGAAGAAGCTGTTTCATTTCATCAGCAACTACAACGTCAAAAGAAGTAAGAGGTTCATCAAGCAGCATAATGCCTGGATTTGCAATAAAATTAACTAGCATTTGCATTTTATTTTTCATACCATGAGAATAATCCTTTAGTAACTTATCACGGTCTGCCGCATCAATTTTCATAAAGTTAAAATATTCATCAATAGACTTTGTTTTAGGTACTTTTTTCTTATTGATATCTAAAAAGAATTTTAAAAATTCACGGCCCGTTAAAAATTCTGGTACCACAGGGGTGGAGAGCACATAACCTATATCTTCCGCTGTAATTTGACGAGTTGTCCCCTCTTCGGAAATTTCAAAACTCCCATCATCTGCCTTTACATCTTCATTCATGCAATTAAACAGCGTAGTTTTTCCAGCACCGTTTCTACCAAGTAATCCATAAATCTTTCCACTCTCAAAGGTATAGGAAGCTCCACACAATACTTCTTTTGCTCCAAACTTCTTTTGTATATTGCGTAATAGTAATTTCATTGATTTACTCCTTCTATAAACTACTTCATGGTTTGTTTACTTATTCAGCCCATCCGTTCCAAGTAAATTATGCTATCTATTTTAGTATATATTCCATATAATGTCAAATTATTGACATGTTTTTTGAAACAGCTTACCAGATAGATTACTTACCACCATGTAAACTAAGGTAGATGTTTCATATATAAATACAAATACGTCTGAGTATGATTTTTATATACCCTATGATAAATGCCTGTAACATATAAGTTTCGTAATTACCTATTCTTATGTTATAATAAAAGGAAAAAAATAGAATAGAAGGTCATGTTATGCTTACTATAAAGGGATTATATAAAGAAGCTAATAGAAAGATTATCAAAGAGTTAGATATCATAGTGGAAAATAAAACATCTGTCAGTATTGAATGTGACAGTGAATATCAGAATCTTCTCTTTGATCTCATTCTTGGCCGTGAAATTCCCGCCAAAGGTGAACTACTCATAGAAGGTATCCCCGTTAAAGAATACTATATGAAATATCCCGGTACTGTAGGTATTATTACGAAAGATGATACCCTATATGAAAAAATGACTGTTGACGGATACCTTAAATTCTTCTCTGAACTACTCTCTTCTTCGTTGGATTATAAGGCTGTTATGCTTGCTCTTGCTCTTCTTGATATTGGCTCTGCCAAAATTAAGAATTTAAGTTATGCCCAAAAAAGGCGAGTAAGTCTTGCTAGAGAAATGCTGAAAAACCCTTCTTTGTTACTATTTCAAGAGCCTATACTAAATCTTGACAAAGATGGAATAGAAATTATTGTTGAAAATATTCAAAGACTCTGTGAGAATGGAACAGCTGTCCTATTAACCTCTGTATATCTTAAAGACACCTTGCTGGTTGGAAATACATCTTATAGACTGAATGAACAAGGTTGTATTGAAATAAATAATAAAGAAGAAACCCTGGATAATAAATCTGAAACTACAGAATATAGAAAAACATATACAATTGAAAAAATACCAGCAAAAACTGAAGATAAAGTTCTCCTTTTTGACCCCATGGAAATTGATTATATTGAAAGTGGGGATGGCATAAGTTATCTACTGATTAGGGGCGAGAAATTCCCTTGCAGCCTCTCTTTGACAGAATTAGAAGAACGGTTAAAACATTTTGGTTTTTTCAGAAGTCACAGATCATATCTTGTTAACTTGCAAAGAGTAAGAGAAGTTGTAACTTGGACAAGAAATAGCTATAGTCTAAATCTTGATGATAAAATAAAAAGTTCAATCCCCCTATCCAAAGGAAGACTTGAAGAACTGAAAAATATACTGCATTTTTAATGCCAGAAATACTCCTTTTAACCTTTATATGTATTACATAAATAAATAGGTGCTCCTTTCAACCTATCATATACTCCTTTCAGGGCAAAATGATAGCAATATTACCCTGAGAATGGCATAATGAACCCAGAAGTTGATTAGGAATTCAATAACCTTTATTCTAGTCTGGGTATTTGAACTCTAATCCTAACAATAAACAGGTTTGAAAGGAGTTACTACATGGATTATATAATTGAACTAAATCATGTACGAAAAGAGTTTAAAGAAAAAGTTGCTTTAAAAGACTTAAATGTAAATGTAAGAACAGGTGAAATCTTTGGATTTCTTGGACCTAGTGGAGCAGGTAAAACTACTACCATAAAACTACTAACCTCACAGCTGCTGCCCACAAAAGGAAATGTTAAGGTCCTGGGGAAGGAAGTCTATGCTAACAAACCATATTTATTTGAAAATATTGGTGTACTAAGTGATAACAGTGGCATTTATGATAGACTTTCTGTTTGGGATAATTTAGCCTTGTATGCTGATTTATACGGTATGAATAAAACCTCCATTACTGAAATATTAGATAAAGTTGGTCTTTTGGCAAATGTAAAAACAGAAACAAAAAAATTATCGAAAGGGATGAAACAACGATTAATGATAGCAAGAGCTGTGCTCCATAAGCCCAAATTGTTATTATTAGATGAACCTACTGCTGCATTAGATCCTGGTACTGCCTTAGAAATTCATAAACTTATGCTTCTACTAAACAAAGAAGGCACTACCATATTTTTAACAACACATAACATGGAAGAAGCCGATAAATTATGTCACAGAGTTGGATTCTTAAATGATGGCGAAATTGTAGAAATAGGTGCTCCAAAAGATTTAAAGTTAAAATATAGGAATGATGATATAACTGTGATACTAAAACAAAAGCATGAACAAATTACGCTAAAGAACTGCCCTGAAAACAGCCGTCAAATAATGGACTGGATGAACCAAGGCCAGTTATTATCCATACACACTATGGAACCTAATCTGGAGAAAATATTTCTTGCACTTACTGGGAGGGAATTACAATGAGTATGTCATTAAAAAGAATAAAAGCATTAATAAAAAAAGAATTGAAAAGCTTTACAAAGAATCAGAATGCTTTGTTTATGTGTTTGTTACCCATATTTTTTGGAATTCTCTATACCAACTTATATACCACTTCTAATTTTATGGATAAGTTGTTAATATTAATTATGTGTGTGAATATGAACCTAACCTTATGCGGAAGCTTTATTGTTGCTATGTTAATTGCAGAAGAGAAAGAAAAAAATACCCTTAGAACTTTACTTCTATCAGGGGTATCCGCCATAGAATTTCTTACAGGAAAAATTGTAATAACCCTATTACTAACCCTATTATCTAATTTTGTTTTATATTTTATCATTGGTTTTGACATAAAATATCTGGTATGGTTTCTATTATTTACATTTTTAGTTTCGATTAGTATGATTATTCTTGGTTCACTTATTGGCCTTATTGCTCCAACGCAAATGTCTACGGGCGTTATAGGTATGCCTATTCTATTACTATTATTAATCATACCTATGTTTGCAGATTACAATGATACCTTCAAAAAAATTGCTGCATTTACTCCAAATTATAATATGAACTTACTTATTACGCACCTTGTCCAAAATGGCAACTTATCCATAGATCAGGTAAAATCTATTGTGACCATCATCCTTTGGATAGGATTATCCGCTTTTACCTTTTTATTTACTTATAACAAAGTTAATATTGACAAATAAATCAGTACGATTTTATAGAAATTTGGATTAGATAAACGATTCTGTTTCCCAATGGTTTACTTATAAAAATGTAAGAAGGGGGCACTTGTTAATGCCATTCCAGGTAATTGCAAGGTCCCCTACTTTGTTAGTCCATTATATTTAGAATTCTACTATATCTAAACCTCCAACTTCTGTAATATCCGTGGAGGGACTTTCAAGGGGTGAATCTATTATTTCCGGTTTGGGGATACTCCTGATTTGGTCTGGTTGAGGTGTTGGAATGACAGAGGGGGATGGATTCGTAATCTCAATCTCTGGCTTTTTTACAGGCATTTCTTTTTCATCTGTATTTGAAGGTTTTTTATCATTCTCTGGTAAATTATTATTCATTTGAAATCCAATCATAATGTTCTCCTTATTTCATAATCTGGTAAATTATTTTAACCTACCTTTATTTTATCCTTACCGTCTGAAATTATGCCCACACTCTACTCTATAGATTGTTAATTTACCTTACTATAATTTCTTTCCGCCTTTACAATCCCACTTAAACCATATATACTGAATCTATTCTAAGAAATATAGGAGGTTTTCGATGTTCCGATTATGGGCTAAAGTATTTAAAGAAAATCGTTTAATGAAAGACGTAGTTATATGTAATGACCAAGAAGATATCAATAGAACCAAAAAGGTTTTTAACGCTATAGAAGATATATGCTATGGTTTTGATTTATCCAAACCAATCTGGCTGGATAATAATATAGATGATTTTAAAAGACATGATAAAACAAGGTTTTCACAGGATAATTTTATAGATTCAATAGATTTTGACTATCTGGAAATTCATGTAATAGAGGAAGATTAAAAAATGTTTTTAAGTTAAGATAGGAAGGGAAGAGATGGATTCTATTATAGTTTGAAACATAATAGATAATGTGTAAAATTATGAAAAAATATATATTTCCTGTATGTATTTGTTTTGTTATTTCTGTTTTATTAATAGTTTTACTTGACTACAATGTTCAAATAAACAACATAACGAAAGAAGCAGGTACTTCAATTTCAATACCCTCTGATATTGTAAAATCTTCAGTATTAGATTCTTCTGATACTCACGCCTTAACTCAAACTACTGTCACAAACACCTCTTACCCTAAAGGCCTAAATGCCCCTAACCTAACCAGTAAAGATGCTTTGGCAAAACTTGCTTCTGGAACTATTATAGATGTATCCAAAAATAAAAAGGACATTGTGAAAGCAGCGTTTTACTACAAAAAGATAAGCAAGGATATTAAGTTAAGAATGAAAGATAAGTCTTACAAAAAGGATTGTACTGTTCCATATGAAGATCTCAGATATGTAAGAGTTTTATACTATGGATTTGATAAAAAGACCCATATTGGTGAATTAGTTGTCAATAAGCAAATTGCAAAAGATGTTACAGCTATATTTAAAGAATTATATTTAGCTAAATATCCTATTGAAAAAATGGTATTAATTGATGATTACAATGCCAACGATGAGGCTTCTATGGCTGATAATAATACTACTGCTTTTAATTTTAGAACTATGACTGGTTCTAAGAATCTATCAAAACATGCATTAGGGTTAGCAATTGATATTAATCCTTTATATAACCCTTATGTAAAAACTTCTGGAACGAAGACAATTGTCTCCCCTGAGAATGGGTATAAATATAAAAATAGAAAATTAAATAATACATATTATATAAAGAAAGATGATATATGCTATCATGCCTTTATAAAGAGAGGATTTACTTGGGGTGGTGCTTGGAAATCTATAAAAGACTATCAACACTTTGAGAAATCAATTAAGTAAGTTTAAAAGAAAACCAGATAAGAATGATTCACGATTCTTATCTGGTTTTCTTTTATTATAATCCTAAAAATAACACATATTACTGTAATCTCTTTAATAATTCTTCTCTGGTTGCTTCAAAACCTGGCTTACCAAGAAGTGCAAACATGTTCTTTTTGTAACTTTCAACACCGGGTTGGTCAAAAGGATTTACCCCTAACATGTAACCGCTGACACCGCACGCAAATTCGAAGAAATAAAATAATTCACCAAGATAAAATTCATTTTGTTCAGGAAGGTTTACAATTAAGTTAGGAACTCCACCATCTGTATGAGCAAGTAAGGTACCTTTCATTGCACTTTTATTGATGAAATCTACACTCTTGCCTGCAAGATAGTTTAATCCATCTAAATCAACGGCTTCTTCTTCCATTAGAATCTCATGAGAAGACTTCTCAAGGTTAACAACCGTTTCAAACATTGTTCTTTGTCCATCTTGGATAAATTGTCCCATGGAATGAAGATCAGTTGTTAAATCCACAGCTGCCGGGAAAATACCTTTTTGGTCTTTTCCTTCACTCTCACCATATAATTGTTTCCACCATTCGGATACAAAATGAAGAGCTGGTTCATAGTTAGCAAGAATTTCAATACTCTTACCTTTTCTTAATAAGATATTTCTAATAGCAGCATAAAGTACTGCATCATTTTCTTTAAAAGGTTTGTTAAGACAGCTCTCTCTCATGGACCTTGCGCCTTCCATAAGCTTATTAATATCTGCACCACTAACCGCAATAGGAAGTAAACCAACTGCAGTTAAAACAGAGAATCTTCCGCCTACATCATCAGGAACTACAAAACTTTCATAGCCTTCTTCCGTAGCTAAATTCTTAAGTGCTCCTCTGGCTTTATCAGTGGTAGCATAGATTCTTTTCGCTGCTTCTTCTTTACCGTATTTTTCAATTAATTTCTTTTTGAATACACGGAATGCAATAGCAGGTTCAGTTGTAGTACCAGATTTACTAATCATATTTATAGAGAAATCACGATCACCAACGATATCCATTAAATGACTTAGATAAGTACTACTAATATTATTACCTACAAAATAGATTTCTGGCGTTTTTCTAATTTCCTTGGATGCCACATTATAAAAGCTATGTCTTAAAAATTCTATTGCAGCACGTGCACCTAAATAAGATCCACCAATACCTATTACTAATAAAACTTCAGAATCTTTTTTTATTTTTTCTGCTGCAGCTTGTATGCGGTCAAATTCTTCTTTGTCATAATCAACAGGCAAATCAATCCAACCTAAAAAGTCGCTTCCTGCGCCTTTTTTACTCAGAAGCAACTCTTTAGCATTTTCTGCAATATTTTCTATCATATCTATTTCAGAATCAGCAATAAATCCTTTTGCTACTGAATAATCTAATGTTACTCTACTCATGTTCTTATTCTCCTTTAAAAGACTATAAGGTTTTGTCATGTTCTATATCCTTATTATTCTATCAAAGTAAAGAATGTTATTCAATACATTTTTTTTGTTAATAATGTACAATTCTATACAGATAAGAATATTTAAGGTAAGTATCAAAAACTTTTTACAGGCCCGAATAGAAATAGAGTTTTAAAATCCTTTAAAACGGATCTTAAAACTCTATTTCTATCAATTTACACCTACTAGGAATTTATTTCATTTATTTCATTCTCTATGTTATGCCAAGAATTCTTTCAGAATATCTTCAAATAATTTCACTTCTTCAGGAGTGGAAGCCTTAATTCTTTTCTCCTTGCTTGGTTTTACTTCTTTTACAGCAGACCCTTCTTCTTTTTTGTCACTACTTACTTTTTCAGGTCTAGCAAAATGAATTTCTGTAGGTTTCGCCTCTACAACTTTTGCTGGCTGCACTTCTTTAATTGTAAGGGGAGATACCCTGTTATGTGACTCTTCTTTGATTTCCTTTATATGAGGTTTAGTGTCTGATAAAATTCCCTTATCTATTGTAGCAGCTGTTTTATCTTCCATAGCCTCTTTATGCTCTGCCAACTGTTCTTCAATTTCTGTATCGGTAATCTTTCTCTCAGAAAACTCTTTTAACAGAATTTCTTTATTCTCCTGGGCTTTTGATTTTTGTTTTGCTTGTTTTGCCACTTGTTTTTCTAAAAGCAGTATTTTTTTCATTTCTTCTTCTTTTAACTTCTCTGCTTTTCTTTTTTCCTCTTCTTCTCTAGCATGTGCACGAATACGTTCTATCTCTGCTCTTTCATTTTCTTTCTTTTTCTCTAAAGCCTGTCTAGTTGCGCTTTTGATTCTATCTTTTTCTTCTTTGATTTTATTTTTAGCTTCTAACTTTTCAGCTTTTTTATTTTCTTTGGCTAACTTTTTATCTTGTATCTTTTTCAAAGCTTCTTCCTTAGCCTTTTCTTTCTTCTCTAATTTAGTAGAAAGGGTATCTTCTCGTTTCGCTCTTTTTGCTTTTGCTTTTTCTTGTTTTTTAGTAAATTTACTTGGTTTACTCTTTTTCGTCATTTGTTTTTCAGATGCTGCTGCTAAAAGAGAGGAGCTATTGAAAGCTTGTCCAACTTCTTCTTTTAAGAATTCTTTTTTATATTCTTCAATAAATTCAGGACTTTCATTTTCCTGTTCTAATCTTACCTTTAATATATTTTCTAGATAATCCTTCATGTTTAAGCGTAACAATTCTTTTTTAGCGCCTAAATTAACTAGTCCCTCTAGAAATATCAACAATCCACTGGTTAATATACCCACTGAAAATGTGCTTAATATTT
>DALYNO010000031.1:0-15938 GCA_031975295.1 Anaerocolumna sp.
GTAATATTCTATAAATAATATATATTCCAAAGGACAATACTGCTTCTGTTAATAAAGCATATATCAAACTTAACAAACTATATAATATTATTTCAAAGCGAAAACTTTTGAATATGCTACCTTTCAATTTTATACCCAACTCCCCATACTGTTTTTATTATTTGAGCATTTCTTGAGTCCATTTCAATTTTCTCACGTAATCTTCTAATATGCACCATTACTGTATTGTTAGCTTCATACATTTTCTCATTCCATACACGCTCAAAAATTTCGTCGGTACTAAACACTCTTCCAGGATTAGAGGCTAATAAATATAAAATATCAAATTCAATGGGTGTTAATTTTACTTCTTTTTCATATGATAAAACTCTATGATCTTCTTTATTAATTACCAAATGATTGACTGCTATTTCTTTTTCACTCTTATCATCTTTTGTACTTTGATTAAATTTTGTATAACGTCTTAGCTGTGATTTTACCCTTGCCGTTAATTCCAGAGGATTAAAAGGCTTAATCACATAATCATCTGCTCCGGTTCCAAGACCTATAATCTTGTCCAAATCGGCAGATTTGGCACTTAGCATAATAATAGGGATAGTACTAGTAGTTCGTATCGTTTTACACATACTAAGTCCATCTGTAACCGGCATCATAATATCTAATATAATTAATTGAATGTCTTCTTTTTCAAGAATTTCAAATCCTTCTTTTGCATTGTAAGCTTTAAATACCTGATATCCATCAGCAATCAGATGTATTTCTACCAGTTCTGCAATTTCTTTATCATCATCTACTACTAAAATACTTATTTGTTCCAATTTGCTTCCCTTCTTTCCATCTATTTCACATTTCTGTAAGTTTCGTAACTTACTATAGTCATTTTCTTCTATTTTCATACTAGCATAGTTATTTCCCAAAGTCTTTACTTTTTTCTTAAGAACTTTTTCATTTAACAGGCTGTTTTCTTACAATTTTTTGTATGCGTATTTTCATACAAAAATAGGAGCTGTTGCAATTTTGCAATAACTCCTTATTAACTATGAGCAGCACTATAAGCCGAGTTCTGTATCAAATGATCATCTATCTTTGCCATATGTTACCATATAGCTCGTTTGTTAAACAAACCGCGACCTACCCTAAAGCACGACGGGCAGCCGTATCGCTTTAATATTCGGTCTTGCTTCAAGTGGGGTTTACATATGCCCTGTTTGTTACCAACCAGGCGGTGGGCTCTTACTCCACCATTCCACCCTTACCGGTCTCAAATGATACCGGCGGTATATTTCTATTGCACTATCCTTAGAGTCGCCTCCACCGGACGTTATCCGGCACTCTGCCCTATGAAGCTCGGACTTTCCTCACCTATGACCTTTCGGTACTTATAGGCGCGATCATCTGTGCTACTCACAGTATTCCATTGTATCACGAATAACATTTGTTGTAAATATAAATATTTGTTATGTTGCTGTTGGGTTGCCGGGTGTTTTGCATGGTGGACGAAAGTTTTCATGTCGGACGATAATCCTACATACTATTTATCCGCTTTGTCATGAAAGAACACTTTTTCCACTAAAATGTCTGCAGCTGTTCCTAATAAGTTTATACAGCGCCAAACTCGTCTGTAATTATTTGCATAATTAAGTTCCAGCGCTCAAACAGTGGCGCTGCATAAACCAGTCACAGTTTCAGACATTAAGTGTCATAAGCAACCTTTAAATACAAAGCTGCTAAATAGTATGTAAGATTATCTGTGTATTTATGTAAATATCCCTTGTTAATACAACTATGATTTTAAATAACTTTCATTAGATATGAACTATGATAATACATATTTTAGAGTTAATACCAATGCGTATTATACTGGGTCTGCTAATTCACTTATGGATTCACAAAATAGTTTAAGATAAATAAGCATACTGTTTGACGAGCAAAGCGAGGAGTTTATGCTTTTTAATCTTGTTATGTCATTTTGTAAATACATTAGTGAATTCAGACTCAGTATCTAAGCCTAAGTATTCTATAGTACCCCTTGCTTTCTCTTTCATCTAAAGGCTGATTTAATCAAGTAAATCACAGCCCATCGTCTGCTAAGTCATAAAATATCATAAAATATCACGAAAGTGTATGGTCACAATCACACTTTAAAGCAGCTGCCACCAATAAATTCTTTCATAATAGAATATTTAGGAACAATATCGCTTTCCACTCCCAGGAAGTAGTCTAGGAATTTTAATAAACGCTTTGCCTCTATATATTCTTCAGCATCTCTTTTGATTCCAAACAGCACCGGTTCTGCATGTTGCTTTAGAATGGCAAGTTCATAAATCAGTGCAGAATTAAACATTACATCTGCATCTTCTTGATAGGGGAAGATATTTTCTTCTTCACCTCTTCTAACGGAGGGCCACATACTAATTGTCTTGGTACCAGAGGCACCTCGGGTTCTTGCATCTCTTACCATTCTGCGCAGAAGTCTTAAATCTGTGGTAGGTATTCGGTTATGTTCATCAATATTTAGAGAAGTTAACGCACTGATATAAATTTTAAATTTACTTTCACGAGGAAGGCTATATGACAGTTTGTCGTTTAAGCCGTGTATTCCTTCAATAACCAGAATATCATCCTTACCAAGGGTTTTGTAATTACCTTTATATTCTCTGTGACCAGTCTTAAAATTAAAATTTGGCAGTTCTACGGTTTTGCCTGCCAGTAAATCAGACATATCTTGATTAAAGGATGCTAAATCGATGGATTCTAAAGCTTCGTAATTAGGTTTGCCATACTCATCCAAAGGTGTATTATCTCTTTCTACAAAGTAATCATCTACTGCTATTGGATGCGGATTTAAACCATGTGTTCGAAGTTGTATGGATAATCTATGTGAAAATGTTGTTTTACCTGAGGAGGAAGGGCCTGCAATCATAACAATCTTCTTGCCGGAATTCTTAATCTCCTGGGCGATTTCCCCGATTTTCATTTCCTGAAAAGCTTCCTGGGTTAGTATTAGATCGTTAATTCTTCCCTCAACAATGGCATCATTTAAAGCTCCTACTGTATCTATTTCCATAGTATCCGCCCAACGATGGGCTTCTTTTAATGTATGGTAGAGTTTATCTTGTTTTTTAAAGGGTTTTATGGTTCTGGGGTCTTCCTTATCCGGAAGAACTAGAATTGCACCATCCTCATAAGCAAAAAAATCAAAGTATCTTAACATACCAGTACTTGGGGGCATATAGCCATAATAGTAATCTTCAAAGCCTTCTAAATTATAAATATTTGTTTTGGATACTCGCCTATATTTAAATAATCTTTCTTTATCATACATGCCATAATAGTTAAATAATTCTATGGCATCATCTGTACCCATAGACCTTTTGGCAATGGGCAGGTCCTTTTCAACCAGTTCCTCCATTTTAGCCTTCACTTTGGTACATATTTCAGCAGTTAAAGGTATCTTTAATTCTGTAGTACAATACAGGCCATTTCCAACGGAGTAATCTACAGAAATTTTTTTAATGTTTTCACCACCTACTATACTATAAAAAGCCTTTAGCATTACTAATATCATGCCTCTATTGTATGTTTTATGCCCTGCATCCTCTGAGGTGGTTACAAAACTAATTTTGCAATCCTTTTGTACTTTTTTGGTTAATTCTCTTAATTTATGATTAACAAAGGCTAATATAATCTCGTTTTTATAATTCTTCTGATATTTCTGACTTAATTCTAACAAGGATGTGCCTTTGATACATTCTGTTAATTCTCCTTCTATTTCAATTTTAACGAATTCTTCCATTAAATCCTCCTGACTTCCATCCAAAATGGATTTTCTGCTTAAATGGATTATTCTATGCTATTACTAAACATAATACTTTCTAGGTTATTGCATATATGAAAATGCTTCCCTAATTAATTTCAGAGTTTCTTCAACTTCCATAAGCCGTGTATCAGAACGCTGTCCCGGCGATTCTTTTAATTTATCTACAATTTCTAAATTGAGTCTTTCTTCTCTTTTTAGGTAATCTAAAAGTACTGGTTCTTTACGTTCTAAAAGAAGCTTTCCATATTGATAGAATACTTGCCTTTCGTATTCTTCTTTTTGTGAAGTCTTGGCAGCCTTAATAATAACGTAGTATTTTCCTTCATCCAATACCATCTTTTCTTCCATAATAGCAAAGTGATTGTCATGTAGGTATTTTCTAACTTGATTTATTTCAGACTGAGGAGATAGGACTAGTTCTTTCACACTCTCTAGGACTTTTTTCCCTTCCTCCAATATTCTTATCATAAGTGCACCGCCAATACCTGCCATTAAAACAGTATCTACTTCCCCCAAATTAAGTTTATCTAAACCATCGGATAATCTTGTTTCAATCCTATTTACATAACCTCTGGCTTTAATATTTTCATCGGCTCTTTGCAGGGGCCCTTTGTTAATATCCATAGCAATTACCTTAGGTGCTATGGCCTTTTCAATAAGATAAATTGCTATGTAAGCATGGTCGCATCCTATATCTGCAACCGAATTTCCTTTTGTAACAGTATCTGCAACTGTCTGTAATCGCTTCGATAATTGCATGATTTCCTCTTTCATTTATTTATTCTATGCCTATACACACTATTTAAGAATGTTCTAAGCTTGTCCCGCTTATTCTAAATAGTCCTTTAATTTTCGGCTTCTGCTTGGATGTCTTAATTTTCTTAAAGCTTTTGCTTCGATTTGCCTGATTCTTTCACGGGTAACATTAAATTCTTTACCCACTTCTTCTAGTGTGCGCGCTCTGCCGTCATCCAGACCAAATCTTAATCTTAATACTTTTTGTTCTCTGTCTGTAAGAGTTCCAAGTACATCTATCAGTTGCTCCTTAAGGAGTGTAAAAGCTGCTGCCTCTGCTGGGACAGGGACATTATCATCCTGAATAAAGTCACCTAAATGGCTGTCTTCTTCTTCACCGATAGGTGTCTCTAAGGATACTGGTTCTTGTGAAATCTTTTGAATTTCTCTTACTCTGTCAACAGGAACATTCATTTCTTCGGCCACTTCTTCAGGAGAGGGCTCTCTACCAAGTTCTTGTAGAAGTTGTCTCTGTACACGAATCAATTTATTTATGGTTTCCACCATGTGTACCGGAATTCTTATGGTTCTTGCCTGGTCGGCGATAGCTCTTGTGATAGCTTGTCTGATCCACCAAGTGGCATAAGTGCTGAACTTAAAGCCTTTCGTATAATCAAATTTCTCTACAGCTTTAATTAAACCTAAGTTTCCTTCCTGAATCAAATCCAGAAACTGCATACCTCGGCCCACATAACGTTTTGCTATACTGACAACCAGACGAAGGTTGGCTTCAGCCAGTCGCTTTTTAGCCTCTGTATCTCCCACCTTCATTCTTCTTGCCAATTCGATTTCATCATCTGCATTAAGAAGGGGTACTTTACCTATCTCTTTTAAATACATCCTAACAGGATCATCAATACTTATACCTTCCGGTATGGAAAAATCAATTTCTTCCAGGTCTTCATCTTCTAAGATGATATCCTCTTCTTCTGTTATCCTAAGAACGTCTACATTGTTCGATTCAAGAAATTCATAGATTCTTTCTACCATTGTAGGGTCCATATCGAAGTCAACAAAAAAATCGTTTATTTCCTGAAATTCAAGAACATTTTTCTTTTTCTTAGCAAACACCAAAAGTTCTTTTAGTTTATCTGAAAATTTTAACATGCTCTCATCCATTATTTATCCATCCTCCTTATTGTTTGGAATTCTTATTAAAAAGAATTCACTCTTTAGACTAAGATCTATTTAAAAGGTATGAAACTTTGATTTTCTTATAGTTGGAATTAAAAGGTATTGATAAACTATCTAGCTTTAACCATTTAGTCTTTAACTATTTTAACCATCATTAAGGGAAATATGCAATTTCTGTAAGTCTGCCTGTTCCCTGATAATATTTTGCAGTGCCAGGATGTCATTTTTTTCTATCGCTTTTTTGCTTTGTAAATCTAAACTGTTTTTCTTAATGCGAAGAACTGTTTCGTTTAGCGCTTTTGCTCTTTCTATATCACTCATTTCAGTTCTAAGTTCAACATTAAAAAGTGAAGCAGCCTCTTTTTGCTCTTCTTTACTTTCAAAATAATTAAGAATCTTAGCCGGTGTAACTTTACGTTCGGTTTTATATTGATCAAAGAGCATACCCGCAACTTGTCGATATAAATCCTCTGTAAAATCAGACGGTTCAATAATTCCCTTTATTTTATCAAATAATTTTGTATTTTCAATCAACCAGGTTAAAAGAATCTTTTGTGATTGCTTTAATCCGTCTTCCGGGGCTCCTTTGGTTTTATCTCTTTCCCTTGGTTTTTCTACAGGTGTATAGGATAGGCCTGCACCGTAACGATTGACCAATTTTCTTAAATTATCGAAACCTATATTATATTTATTAGAAACAGTTTCAATATAAATGTTTCTTTCAATTTCTTCTGGAAATTGCAACATCTTTTTCGCTATTTCATTAAAGAACTTCGTTTTTTCTTCTGGATCTGTCAGATTAAACTCCCGCTCCATAACCTCTACTTCAAACAGAAATGAATTAGTTGCCAAATCCATACGTTTTTTAAATTCTTGGGCTCCTAGCGTTTTAATAAATTCATCAGGATCTTTGTAGGGTTTCATATTAATAACCTTCACACTAAGCCCTGCTTCCTTTAGAATAGGAATTGCTCTAAGCGCTGCCTTAGTACCTGCCTCATCACTATCATAGGTTAGTAAAACTTCACTTGTATATCTTTTGATTAAGCTTGCCTGCAACCCTGTAAAGGCTGTACCAAGTGAAGCTACTGCATTATTAAAACCTGCCTGGTGAAGCGCTATTACATCCATATAACCTTCACAAATTAATACATTGGGTTTTCTTGCAATTCTTGCGAAATTAAGACCATATAGATTTCTGCTTTTATCGAAAAGCTTTGTTTCCGGAGAATTCAAATACTTAGGAAGTCCATCTCCCATCACTCTTCCGCCGAAACCGATAACTCTACTATTCGTATCCATAATAGGATACATAACCCTGTTCCAGAACTTATTATTTACCCCTCTCTTTTCATCATAGGTAAATAATCCGGATTCCTTTAAAATTCCATCATCATAACCCAAGTGTTTGAGATATTGATACAAATCATCTCCAGAACTAGCATAACCAAGTCCGAATTGCTTAATGGTATCCTCTTTAATGCCTCTGTTTGTAAGGTATTTATAAGCCAATTGTCCTTTATTTGACCTTAATTGAACATAATAATACTTAGCTGCTTCTTTGTTTATCTCTAGCAATCTGGTTTTTACACTTGCTTGCTTCTTTGCTTCTTCACTATCTTCACCCTGTGGCAAATTAACACCAGCCCGATTTGCTAAAAGTTTCAATGCCTCCACAAAGGTATAATTTTCATATTCCATAACAAAGGTATATACATTACCACCTACACCGCAGCCAAAACAATGGTACATCTGTCTGGAACTGCTTACACTAAAGGAGGGCGATTTTTCATTGTGAAAAGGACAAAGCCCCATATGGCTGCCGCCTTTTTTTTGCAGTTTAACATAGGAACTGATTACATCTACAATGTCATTTTTTACTCTGATTTCTTCAACCAGCTCTTCTGGGTAGAACATGGAACTCTCCTTTCCTATTTCTAGCGGAATTTCTTTATAAAACACCCTTTTTCAACCTATTTTGTTACTAATTTTATTATATCACATGATGCAATACCTTCTATATAAATATATAACTAAATTAACGATATTTTTAGTTCTAGTAAATACTCCAGGATCTTGGTATGGTTAACTCTTTATATTTAGCCACAGCAAACCTGTCAGTCATTCCCGCTATATAATCACACACCACCCTGGTTTCTGACTCCGCCCCGCTTTTTAGCATAATTAAAAATTCTTCTGGCAGTAACTCCAAATGGGAGGAGTAATACTCAAACAGATATTTTATCATATCTTCTGCTTTTTGTTCCTCTCCTTTTGCTACAGGATTGGTATATACATTGGCAAACATATATTTTCTCATATCAAACATGGCTGCTTCCACTTTGGGAGACATATAAATATCATCTTTATCTTCGCTGTTACTTACGATATCATGAATTAAGGTGTCTAGTCTCTCCGTGGAACTTCTGCCTAAAATATCCGTATATTCTCTAGGTATCTCTTCCTCTGTCATAATATGGCCTCTGATGGCGTCATCTATGTCATGATTTATATAGGCTATCTTATCTGAAAGCCGTACTATTTTACCTTCTAAAGTACTTGGAGTACCCTTGGATTGGTGATTAAGGATACCATCTCTTACTTCCTTTGTAAGATTCAGTCCTTTTCCATGGTTTTCTAATAATTCTACCACCCTAATACTTTGTTTATGATGTTCAAAACCTTCCCTACATATTTCATTTAAAGCCCTCTCTCCAGCATGACCAAATGGAGTATGCCCTAAGTCATGTGCTAAGGCAATGGCCTCAGTTAAATCTTCATTTAAACGTAAGGTTCTGGCTATGGTTCTGGCATTTTGAGAAACTTCTAATGTATGGGTAAGTCTGGTTCTATAATGATCACCTTCCGGGGCTAAGAATACTTGCGTCTTATGCTTTAACCTGCGAAAGGCTTTGCAGTGGAGGACTCTATCCCGATCTCTTTGATAAATTGGTCTTATATCACAAGGTTCCTCAAATCGGTCTCTTCCTAAAGATGTATCACTAAAGGCTGCATATGGGCTTAGGTATTCATGTTCTCTTAATTCTAATTTCTGTCTCATATTTAATTTTTTAACTGAAATCTCATTATTATTCATTTTTTCCATCTGTCCTTGCTCCTTTCCAGCTATGATTCCATTAGGCAATTACGATACTACACAAACTTAATTATTTATAATACAATGGAACAGCTTTCTACCTGATTCTATTTGCAAGGGCAATCGGGAACTAGAAAAATCGTACTATCTTTAAATCAGGTAACCCATATTGTATCCCAATTGCCTATATTCCACTGATATTTTCCCTTATATTATTAATATTCTACGAAACTCACCTATTTCCTTTTTTATTTTTATAATTTTCTATATATTTTTAAAATTTGTTTCATTATAGTGTCAATTCCAACACATAAACATGAGGAAATGTATTTAAGTACATTCTATCCGTATAGAATGGGCTAAAAAAATTAAGTGTATAACACTCAATTCCCACTACTTGTAATAAACGAGATTTATAAAGTTCATAAATCCTAGTACAAGTTGTTGGAAAGATATTGTCACACACTTAACTATAGAAAATCATATTTTATTCATTTATTTTACTTGCTATATCGCTAAAGAATTTCAAATAATTTATTTTTCCATCTTCAGAAAATTGAGCTGTTCCCTGTATATCAACAGTCTTACTCTCTCCTGTTGCCGGTGCATATTTAATATGAATTGTAAACTCATACTTTGAATCATCAGTTTTATTCTTATCCATATCAATAGAATTAACTTTTAAGGTATGGTTATTTTCCTCTGCCTCCAAGTGATACCTATAGGGGGTTCTCTCATTCAGTAAATTTTGATATGCCTCTTCTGTAAAATAAGGCTTATATAACTCATCCACTTTATCCAATAATGCCCATTCCTGAATTGGAGCTATTCCTGTACCGCCCTCTGATAACTTGCTTTCATCTACCTTAGGTTCCTCTTTACTTAACTGAATTAATTCTCCATCCGGGCAATTATACATCTGCTCGAAGACTGTTTTTAATGTTGTTTCCTTCTCATCCTTTGAGCATGCTGTAACAAAGACTGCTCCTGTGATTACAAATAGCATGATAAGTATTTTCTTTGCTAATAAACAATTGAATATTTTTCCCTTATTAATCATATTATCTCTCCTTTATTTTTTATATGAATAGGTTTGTTCGTTATAGCAGATCGCCATATTAATTATATATAATACATAACTATTACCTATTGATATTCTAAATATAAAACACTTTATACTTCTTCCTCCCCAGTATAACTCCAGCCTTCCTCCCCATGATAAATCATCAACCGGCTCATACCACCATCTACTTTTATATTCTCACCTGTAATAAAGTTACTATCCTTACTGCATAAAAACATTACAGTATTAGTGATATCAATGGGTGCTCCTATACGCTTAACCGGATGCTGTCTATTATCTTGTGCAGTCCAAGTACTATTCGTAGTATCAATCCACCCAGGAGATACACTATTAACCCTTACACGACCTGCAAGACTGATTGCCATTGCATGAGTTAGTGCATGAATACCGCCTTTGGCGGCAGTGTAGCTTTCGGTATCTGCCTGTGACATATCAGCTCTTGAGGAAGATATATTTACGATACTACCACCTTCATTAAAATGTTCCATAAATAATTTAGTTAGCATATAGGGTGCAGTAACTCCAACTTTTAATACATAATTAAAATTCTCAAAACCACAGCCTGATAACAATCCTTTGTTACTTAGGCATGCATTATTAATTAAATAATCGATTCTACCGAACTTTTTTATTACAAGCTCTACAAATTCATTTAAGCTTACTTCCTCTGTTAAGTCCCCCTGATAATAAAATGTAGCCTCTCCCTGTTCCTCTTTATCTATAACCGCAACTTTGGCACCTGCTTTTATAAATTCTCGAACCATATCTCGCCCAATTCCTTTAGCACCACCAGTAATAACCACCACTTTGTCTTTAAAATCCCATTTTTTGTTACTCATGATCATGTATACCTCCAGATAACTAGCAATAATGTATTTTATTCATTTAATAATCTTTGTAATTCATTGATAAAACGGCAAACATGAAATCCATCACCTACTGCATGATGAACCTGTATTACAAAGGGTAACATATATCTGCTATTTTCTTCCTAATACTTATTCATTGTAAAAATTTGCAGCAAATAATCATTCCCATTGGGAAGATTCAAGTTAAAACCATCAACTGTTGTCCATGGAATCATTGATACTGTAAAATGATTACTAGCTTGTAACTACCTATTATAAAGCTGAAAATTTGTTTATAGCATATCATATATGGTATTTTATTACAATATTTTCGAAAATAATTGATCTATATGATCCCTATTTTATAAGAAAGTTAAGTTTTTTGCTCCTCCTCTTTATTTGAGGTATTTGATACCTTTACTTTAGGACATATTACAAAATAAGATAGGGTTAAACTTTAGGTATATAGAAGAAGGTCTCTCTAAAGAATATGAAAATTGTAAAGGCGATCCTTTTTATTCTCTTACTCAAGAGGAGTATTTACGTACCTTATAGGCTTATTTTAAGTCACTTAACTTTTATTTCATGATTGTTAGGCAATAACTTGGTATGTTTATAACCCAGAAAAACTTAGATTCCCTATATTTTTTCTGGGTTAGTATATACGATGTGATTAGAATTGTATTTAAATTAGTGGGTGCCTCCTGAAATATAATCCTTTGCAGCAGACTTATCCGTATCGTACAATATATAATCACCGTCTATAAAATTAAAATTCACTCCATTATAATCTATCTTTTTATATTGATAACCTTCACGCTTCCACATATTTAAGTAGCCAGATGATGCATTGACTGGATTCATATAGCTTAGATGCCTTTTACCATCCTGTATGGTTTCAATGGCAAAATTAAAAATTACATACCCTCCTTTTAACCAGAAAGGTTCTTTGTAAGTAAAACCTCCATTCTTCTTCCAATATTCTATAATATCAAATCCTTTCGGTGAAACATGGATTTCACTGGGCAGATAGTACTCGGCATACCAATTTTGAACACTCATCGCTATCATTTTATCGGTTACTCCAGAAGGGATAACAGGTTGATATCCCACAAAGGTCCTTAAGCTATCCGGAATTATTATATTGGTAAAGGTAAAGACATTACGTTTCTGTGTAGCCCATTCCTTTTGGGAAACGCCTTGATAAAACGCCGTTTGCTTTAGGGCACCTTTTGGTATGGAAAGGTAGGGATCATTGGTATAGAATGATTTTTTATTCTGTAAATCTAGTTTACTTCCCATTTTCACCATTAAATTTTTCTTACCATTAAAAGTTTCCGAATAATAAATATCTACTTCCTGCCTGTTTTGTCCATTCTTATTTACATAATAAAATATTGGGATAATTCGAATGTAGTCATTAGAACCATACATGTTTCCTATGGTTTTTAAGGAGAATCTAGTAACATAGCCTGTTTTTAAGGCTCCTAAATTAGGATACTTAGGATGTACTCCATTAACTAATGCAAGGGTATATTTTTGATTGTGTCCATTATTATTACCGTTTTGATCTTTTGTACCAATTGGATAGTTAAACCCGGTGAGTTTTAAAGAATTAGGGATTCTAAATACATTCTCCCAAGTGGGATAATCAGAAATATCATAGATATTTAGACCATAGATTCTACCGGAGACCTCAACATTTGCCGTATCGACAGCTACGTAGTTATCCAACTCCAGGTTGGATAATGTTTCCCTATTACCAGTTTTATGATTAGCATAGGCATTCATGGCTGTACTACGAAAATTAATTGTGTATTTACCTTCATTCACCCAAGTAGGGAGAAAAAACTGTGTATTATTTGTTACACTTGTCCATGTATTAGGAGATATATACGCTCCTGATGAAGAACTTCCAAGGTATACACCAAAAGGAAAACTTACTTGTCTGCTTGTAATGTATTTTCCATATTCGTTATAACCATAGCCTTTGATATAGCGATGGCTTCCAGTTGTGGGGAGGGTTACATAGAAGGGTCTGTCTAGAATGAGAGATGCTCTGGATTTGTCCGGAGTGATTAACTGATTATCTGAAATATTATTTTGAACCTGTGCATCACATACAGTAGGTGTATGCACTACCACATTATTGATATTATTGAGCTCATATGTTGTTTCAACCTCAGAAGGGTTGAAAGCAACTATGGATCTGTATGTAACTGTGCCAGTAGTTTCATAGTCCCCATTTGCCAATGTACCTGCAATCGTCAAACCTGATTTATATAGTATATTTTCACCTATTTCTTCAAGCCCAGATGGTATTTCTTCTGGTGCATCGGTCTTTTCTTCTTTTTCTATGTTAGACATAATGGTTTTACCATTGAAAATGAGGCTATCATTCTTACATTTTATATTACCAACCTTTGCTTCTGCTTCTGTTTTAAAATTTTCAGTTGGAATTACCGGTTCTGCACCAGTTGCTGTTAAAGTTTCCTTAGGTATAATAACCTCTACAATTTTCGGTTCTTTTATATGCTTTTCTTCTGACTTATCATGAGTATAACTTACTGAAGGTGCTGCATAACCAGTTGGTGTTAAAGTAACACTCTCCCCTGGCAGGGCCATGTTTTGGATTACCGCCTTATCAATTCCATATACGCCCAGAGAGGAAATAATCCAATAAGAATATTTACGTTCCACTTGATAGGTATATGTCATGGTTCTGCTGCCAGAATGGTTTTTCACGTTTTCCTCTCCTGTTTTGGGATCCTTTTCAGTGGTCGTCCAGCGAAGTTCATAGGTTTTCTTCACATTAACATTGTATACTTTAGTACCATATTTCTTCGTAAATGTAGATCCAGCCAAATACTTACTGGTAAATACATTAGCATAAAGAGATTCCTTACCAGGAATTCCTTCTGTTACATCAAATGCTTCATTTCCTCTGTTGTCTGCACCAATGACAGCTGTAGGATCTGTTTCTTCATATTCTTTTGTAAGTTCTTCGGAATCGTCGTTTTCTTCTTTTACTGGGAAACGTCTGTAGATGGCCACGATATTGAGGGAATCTCCTTTCTCCGAACTTTTAACGGTAAATGTACGATTTCTAATATAGGAAATATCCGAATCGTACTGTACTTTATGTAAAATAGGATGACTTGCAAGTTTACGATTACCTAATACTTTTTTACTTGGTAAATTTTGATAGTATACCCTATACAAATAATACGTATCTTTACCAGAATTTCTAGTTTTAGGAATATTCTTATAAGTAACTTCTATATCATCCCGAGTTTTAAATAAAACGGGTACAGTACTGTTCTGACTCTGGTCTTTATAAAAGGTTGAACCATCTAAAACATACTTTCCTGATTGATATATTTGATAGGTTATTTGTACTGGATACTCTGCTTCACCTGAAATATATTCTATTCTTATATCAAATCTCTGTTCAAATGAGGTATCATCATACCAGCCTTCGGCATTCTTAATGCCCACTTCATTTTCATTTCCATTCAGTGTATAATATGTATCCCTACTTTTCGTTCCATTATGTACTTTAATTATACCATTTAGATATAAAATGTCTTTATCTTTAATTGTATCTAATGGACTATTATCAAGTGCATCATTAACCTGTTGCTTTGTTAGGTAGAAAGTCACTTGTTTTTTACCTCCACCTACATCTTCTTCTAACTTTTGTCCTGCCCTCAGCATAAATTTAGCATATTTATCATCTAGTAAGGGATTGCCATAAGTCCGTTCTCTTCGGACCGTAAATCCAATTGTTTCCCAAGTAATGCTGGTTGTAGCTGCTGTATCTGTAGTTGTAAATCTAAAATCACCATTGTCATATATTCTAACTATTGCAGTTACAGCATTTACTTTATATTCGACTAGAAGAAATATTATTAATATTATAAGACCCAATAATTTAAATAATTTCTTATACAACCTATCACCTTACTCCCCCATATTAAAATAGTCATTTAAAGAGTCATCAATAACATAATAATCACTTCCATTACTTGAACCATTAATCGTTCCTAACATTATATCATAATATCCATCATACCATATATTTTTCTTAAGTTTAGGTAAGTAATTATTCCTTCCATAAAATGCTTTGTCTGTCACTAAATTAATGCCCAAATAATTTACTTTAAACTTTACATATGTACGTACATAGTAATCACCATGCTTATACAAAAGTGACGGTTCAACTGAAATTATTTTACTTTGAATTACTATTTTATTCTTCTTCACTTTATTAACATACTTTTTTATTTCATCAGTAATTCTTTTATTATCATATGCATCATTATACATTGTATAGGTACTTCTAAGTGTATTAATCCATGTATTTCCGACAGTTCTATAGTCTATGTTTAAACGGGTTCGGAGATTAATTTCTACTCTATCCATCCAAATATCAAGATATTTATCTAATATTACCTGTATATCCTCCCCATGAAAAATAACATCTTTAAATCTTGCAGGACTGGCATAGTGTACCAATTCCTCTGGTTCAAAGTAATACTTTGCATCTTGATAACGAAACTTCATTTCATAAAACGAATTCGGATAAGTAACCAATATATATTCATAATCCTTTGCATTCTTTGGTAAATTTGTTGTCCTAATAATCTGTCCATCAGGGCTAATTTTAGCTCTTTTATTTGTATCTTTAAGCATGGCAGCGATGCCTCTGGCTCCTGCTATGGTCATAAGCTCGCTTCCTCTAAATTCTCTGCTTTTTATATAATAGCCATTACTATAGCCTTTCATAAAACCTTTTGCATAGGTCTTTGCCACAGCTTCTCTTTTACTCTTGGTTATTTTATTAATATCTGATATTCTCTCTTCCAAAACTATTTTTAGTAGTTTACTATCTACTGCATCACCATACAGATACTCATCTGCTCTATTAAGAATAACTGCTGCATCTGTTCTTGTGAGATAACCTTTATAATCTTTAAATTCTCCAGTTTTTACAATACCCACAGATACTGCCGCATATAGGTAAGGACTGTTCCTCGATTCATCAATCTCTAATCCTGTGGCCTGCACAATAATTCTTATAAAATCTGATACCTTAATTTTACTGCTAGTAGAAGCCCCTTGAACAATGGATGGCATAGGGATTAATACCCCACTAAA
>DALYNO010000032.1:0-10610 GCA_031975295.1 Anaerocolumna sp.
GAAAGTATCACCAAGTTCAGTAGCAGTAAATTCAAATCTATAGAAAGCAGGTTTGTTTTCTTCATATCCTTTTGTAAAATCAAGATTATCCAGATTATCCATGGGTAATGTATAATGATCCCAGTTCATGTGTTGATGCCCATTGATAATAACACTACTATCAATTCCTTTGCGCTGTTTATCCATAAGAGGTCCAAAGTTAACTCTACCCATGTTCTCCATAAGAATAGATATGGTGCTGTCTGGTTCAAATTCATAAGGCACTTCATGTTCAACTAATAAATCTCTATCATATAAAGTGATTACAGGTTCATCTCCAATATATATTTTTGCTCTATCATTAGCATCCCAGAGACGTAGCTTCTCTAACTTCTTTTCTTTCTTAAGTGTGGAACGATAAAGAATATAACCATAACCTTGTCCTAATCTCTCCATGGATCTTGGAAATGTTGAATGAATTGGTTCAGAAATATCTTCTAATGCCTGGAATAAGCCTACTCTTTCCTTTACCTTAATTTCACCGTAAGCTTTTTTTATAATTTTAGTTGTAAGTTCCACTTGTGGTAGTGTTACATACTTACTAATTATCTTTTGAAATGCTTCATATTTGGGAGTAATATCACCACTCTCCGTTAACACTGCATCATAATCATAGGAGGTTACATCCGGTGTTAATTCATCATAGTAATTAGATCCATTCATAAATCCAAAATTAGTCCCGCCAATAAACATATAGATATTTAAGTTACCATTTTGTAAAGCTTCGTCAAGGTCTATGCAATTACCCTCCAGATTGGAGGTCTTATGTCCACCATTTCCCCAGTGGTCGAACCAACCTACCCAGAATTCCATACACATTAAAGGTCCGCCATTGGTATGTTTTTTTAGGTGTTCAAACTGTTCTTTCATTTTGGAGCCAAAATTACCTGTTGGTAATATGCCCTCCATGCTGCCACAGGCTAAAGCATCACCCCAAGGTCCATCAGAGGTTACCAATGGAACTATGGTATTTCTATCAAGCATAATTTGCTTTATTTCTTCTAAATATGATGTATCATCAGCAAAATATCCATACTCATTCTCAATCTGCATTAATATAATAGGCCCACCATTAGGGAGCTGAAGAGGAGCAATGATTTCAAATAGTCTGTCATAATATTCTCTAACATGCTTTAGAAAAGGTTCATAATTACTTCTTAAACGCATTCCATCCTCAGCTAAAAGCCAGGCAGGTATCCCTCCAAATTCCCATTCAGCACATATGTAGGGAGATGGTCTAAATATTACCCATAAACCTAGTTCTGCTGCAATGTCAATAAATTTCCTGACATCTAGTATACCTTCAAAATGAAACTCACCTTTCTTAGGCTCATGAAGATTCCATGGTACATAGGTTTCAACTGTATTACATCCCATTGCTTTTAACTTCTCTAATCTATCCCTCCAATATTCAGGTACGATTCTAAAATAATGAATGGCACCTGATATGATTTGCACAGGTTCACCATTGTGGTAGAATTTATCTCTAATTTCGAAGATATCTTTTGCCATTTTCTCCTCCTAGATATATATGTTATTCGGTAACCGCTTTCATATGTGAAATGACAAGATTATTGTTGATCTGTATTTTATATGAAAACCTCAAAGTTGATTATCTATCAGCTATTTATCTTAACACTATATAAATTATGTTTGCCTATACTCCTAAGATATAGTAAGATGTTCACTGGAATAATGACTATTTCCTAATCTCAGGCTTTGTAACCGGTTTCATAATTATATATTATATTACTAAACCCATTTTGTCAATCAAATCCTATCTATATCACACTATCATTCCTTCCTAGCTTCACCATCATTCTGCCAGTTTTTATCACAATAAAACGACTATCCTAGCTTTTCTTCCAAATACACATCCATCACTAGCTGATCAACCATTGACTAAAATCCCATATAAAATGAAACATCGTTGGTGCAATTATACTGTTGTATTTCGCATATATATATTGGAAACCTATATGCATAATAAAAATTATAATTAGATTTATACTATTAGTTATCAAATATTCCACTGGTGACACTTGTGCAATAATTGATTGGAAAGGGATGTGTAATAGAGAGAACATAATACCTGTTATAACAATTGATACTTTTTTATTTGTTATAACACCATATAATCTAGTTCCAATATACCCTCGAAATACGATTTCCTCCATAAAGCCTATAAAAAACATATAATAAATAATTCTTGAAGCAATCAGCCATAGACCACTCTTCACTACTCCATGAAAGATAACTATTCTAACTAAACTCAATATAACTACTATTATAGATAAAAATATACCTATCTGAAAGGATTTTACCCAATGAGTCTTACTAAACCCTATTGTTCTAAATTTATGTTTATGAGCCACACATAACAGACAAACTAACGAAATAATGGATAGTGCCATAAATCCTGTAACATTAAAGATAAACAGTTCATTTAATTCCGTGCCTCTATGAACAAAGATTTTACCCATTAATAAAAATTGAACAAGTAATACTATATTCAAAACCACGGCTGTTATTGCATCCTTAATACCATATTGCTTGGCTTGCTCTACATACTCCTTGCAAGGACCTAAAACTGCATTTTTATCTATTTTCTTATTATCACTCATCTTTGATCTCCTGTTCAAATTATTTTTCCATTCATCTATATTACTTCATACAATCCGTACATGTTAAAGTCCTTTTATAATTTATATCCACCTAAGCTTAGTACACCATGTATTCAGGCACTAATGCGTCATACTAAATATCAGAATAGCTTGTTGTATTTCAAGTAAATATTTTTTAAATTCATAACCAACAAAGTAACTGCTATCTATAACATCCTTTGATACTTCCTCTCCACGATAAAATGGTGGACATGGATTCAATAATGCACCTTTGTTTCCTTGATTCATAATCTCTTTTGTAATTTGAAACTCTTTAAACTCCTCAAGCAATTCTTTTGGTATGGAATCTGTGCATATAATATCTTTATTTTTAACAGCTAAATTAATATCAGAATAATGTACAATACCACTTATTTCATGGCCCTTGGGACAGCATTGGGACAAAGACAAATCCAGAACTTCTGCTGCCTCTCTCCAAGCCATACCAATATTTCCTTTATTTCCTACAAATAAATAATTATCTTTTAAAAAGTCTTTTCTTATTTTGGATAAGGAATACAGATCAGAAATAATTTCACATGGATGATTTATATCGGTCATGGCATTGATGATTGGGACATTTGATGATTGGCTCATTTTATCCAGAATGTTAATATCTTTATGTCTCACAACCACCACATCAGCCCAATGATTCAAATACCCAATTACATCCTTAATCTCCTCTTTTTTATCCAGGGTTTCTGGTGGAAATATAACTGTTTTACCGCCTAATAAGTACACACCTTTTTCAAAGGTAACTCTTGTTCGAATACTGGCGGCAGGAAAAAACATAACGACTGTTCTTCTATCTAAAAAATTGGAATAACAATCATTTTGTAAATCATCAGCAATCCTAAAGATTTCAAGTATATTCTCTTTACTATAATCACCTAAGCGAATTAAGTTTTTCAAGGTCAGCCCCCACTCCCTACACATATTCATCATTCGTGTATATTTTACCATAATATGGTTGTTTTTACCATTATAATTAAGTTATATCATATGCTTTTATTTATGGTTTAATTATGCTTTTATTTATGGTTATTTATTGCTTTTTTGATTGGTTATTAATGAGTAAAAAATCAGGCTTTTTCATGTAGAGAAAATTCGGTGAATTTCTTATACATGAAAAAAGAGAGATAGATGTGCTATCTCCCTTACCTTATTATACTGATTACTTTATCTCTTACCAATTTCTGTATCATTCTCATTTACAACACTATGTTCTTTTATATAAGCTACAATTTCATCAAATTTAGTGAAAGCAAGTCCTACATAGCTGTCAGCTGCACCATAGTAAATAGCAATCTTTCCTGAGTCAGGATCATGAATAGTGGCGCAGGGGAATACTACATTAGGCACAAAGCCTCTTTCCTCATACCACTCTTCTGGCGTAAGCAGATAGGTCTCACAACGATATTTAACAATAGAAGGGTTTTCAAGGTCTAATATAGCCCCGCCAATACTGTATACATAACCATTACAGGTACCACTGACACCATGATAGAACATAAGCCATCCTTCACTAGTCTCAATGGGAGCTGCACCACCACCAATCTTTAAGGATTCCCACCATTTGCTGCCTCTTCCCATTACATGCCTATGTTTACCCCAGTATACCATATCAGGACTTTCACTTAAGAAAATATCTCCAAAAGGCGTGTGCCCACTGTCGGACGGTCTGCTTAACATACAGAAATTACCACCTATTTTTCTTGGAAATAATACTGCATTTCTATTATAAGGAATGAAAGGATTCTCCACTCTCACAAAAGTCACAAAATCTTTTGTTTTAGCCATGCCAATTGCAGCACCATAGAAATCTTGACACCAAATAATATAATAAGTATCCTCAACCTTTACCAGTCTTGGGTCATAAGCATATAGGGGCATAAAGGAGTTCCCCTCTTCATCCACAAAAGGAATCTTGTTCTCTTCAATATCCCAGTGAATGGCATCCTTGCTTCTTCCCATGTAAATATAGGGAATACCATTGGTCTGTTCACCACGAAATACACCAATAAATTCATCACCATATGGCATTACAGCACTGTTAAAAATTCTGGCAACACCTTTAACCGGGTTACGTCCAATAATTGGATTCTCTGCATATCTCCACACAGGGGCGTCCTTAAGTCCTGCCGGACGTTCCTGCCAGGGAACATTAGGTACTGCAGGAGCTATCATTTTAATCTCGCTCATAGATTCTGGCTTTCCTCCTTATAATCAGGGCGGCATGCCGCCCTGTAATATCTTAATCTACTTATTTAAAGTATGCATCTAGGGCATCTTGTACCTGCTGTTTATAAGTTTCCTGGAATTGTGCAGGCGTGCTCTCTCCTTTAATTAAGGATTGTAAATCATAAGAAACACCAAGTTGATTCCAAAGTTCAAATGTTTCTCTGCTGCCTACATCCTCCATAACGCCAAAGTTTTCATTCTGTAAGTTTTCATCAGCTGCAGTAACTGCATACCACCAATACAGAGTTTCTTCATCATCACGAATGGAGGTATCTCCGCCATACCAGTTCCACATATCATAAAGCACGTTATACACGGTCTCAGGATCTTTTACACCGGCTGGAATAATGTAATATTCACCTGCAGATACTTTTCCTGCATTGCTATCTTTATTACCGGAAGGACCTACTGGCCACTGTACATATGCAGTGTCAAAGGCAAGAGTATAACCATTAGCTCCGCCGTAATCATAGTCAGCTTTATCAGCTGCAATCCATGCTGCAATAGGGAAGAAACCAATATTACCTTCACGGTACTGACCTCTCATGGTAGTAGAATCATCACCACTTTCAAAATCATATGGATATGCTACATTATATACATTGTACATATCTGACATCATTTGTAATACTTCACCGGTTGCAGCAGTAGAAAGCTCTTCTTTTGTAGTAGCTGCCACATGTGCACCATTACTCATCAGTAACTGTTCGAAGGTCTCATTTTGGAATCCACAATATCCAAACTGGTCTATTTGACCGTCGCCATCACCATCCTGCGTTAGAACTTTACAGTACTCGATAAATTTATCCCAGGTCCATTCTCCACGTTCATATAATTTTCTTGGATCTTCAAGGTTATTATCTTCCAGCATCTGAATATTAAATCCTAACGGATAAGTTGCTTCTACTGTTGAAGCTGCTTCAACTCTTTTTAGTAGGGAAGCTTTACCATCGCCTAAATCCAAATATGTTATATTCTTTTGATCGGTAAATAAATCATTATCAGCAGGCAGAACGGTTTTCATATCAGTAGCAAGGCCATTCAGAGCTGCTGGGATACCAAATGCCAATTCCACTAAGTAGATATCGCAATCAGGAGTACCTGCAAGTATTGAGTTGTTAATGGATTCCTGAACGCCAGCATAAGTTAAATTTTTCCAAAAGAATTCAGCATTATATTTTCCTTCAATGGTTGCAACATTATCAAACTTTAAATGTGCTGCCTCTAGTCCAGAGTAAGATGGGTCATCTTCTACAGATTTATGGGAACTGTCATAATATTGCACCCACCAGGTACCAATGTTAATGGTTCTTTTTTCACCGGTATTATTTGCTGGTTCAGTAACTTCCTGGGTAGGTTGTTCTGTAGCAGCTTCCGTTACTGTACTATTTGTGGGAGTATCTTTTTCTGTTTTTTTACTGCAGGCTGCCATAGATAAAACCATTATAATAGCTAAGCTAAAAGCTAAAAGTTTCTTTATATTTTTCATTGTTTATTATCCTCCTTAAATGCTTATGATACCTATGCCTAGCTATTATTTAGCGGCCTGACCTACGCTTACACTATATACTTCCCATGGTGTATCAGATTCACACTGCATCATAGTACCCCAAGTAGATTTATCCTCACCGCAGAACTGTGCAATCTGCTCATAACTCACTTGAGCAACCCCATCCAAATTAGCGGCCTGACCATTGGTTCCATCTCCAACTCTCATCCAGCCAGCTGCTGCTCCTGGCATAACAAGCCACATTTTACCGGACTCACTGGTATATTTGATAGATACCACAGCACCTGGTACTAATGCATCCATAATTTCCTGAGGCATATCAAATCCATTCTGTGCCCAAGCGTCACCCTTGCATGCATAATCTTTAAATTCCACTAAATTGTTAACCATGCTCATGGTAGCAGCTGTGCCAACTTTTACACCATAAACTTCCCAAGGTGTATCGGATTCACACTGAAGCATAGTTCCCCAAGCAGCTTTGTCTTCGCCACAGAACTCTGCTATCTGTTCATAGGTAATATAGCTCTTACCATTATAAGTTACAGCCAATCCGTTAGTGCCATCACCAACTCTCATCCAACCAGCAGTTGCGCCAGGTAATACTACCCACATTTTACCTGATTCACTGGTATAACTAACTTCTATAACAGAACCTGGTACCAAAGCATCAATGATTTCTTGCGGCATATCAAATCCATTCTGTGCCCAAGCATCTGCCTTGCATGCATAATCTTTAAATTCAACTGGGTTAGATAAAGCATATACAGGAGCTTTCGTACCAACCTTTACACTATAAACTTCCCATGCACCAGATGCCTCAGCCTGCATAACAGTTCCCCAAGTAGATTTATCTTCACCGCAGAACTCTGCTATCTGTTCATAAGTAATCTGAGCTATATTTTTAGAGGTATTAATATAGGCTTTGCCATTGGTTCCATCTCCAACTCTCATCCAGCCAGCCGCTGCACCTGGCATTACCAGCCACATATCACCAGCTTCACTGGTATACTCGATTTCAACTACAGAGCCAGGTACTAATGCATCTATAATTGCTTGTGGCATATCAAAACCATTTTGTGCCCAACCAGCTCCTGTGCACGCAAAACCTTCAAAATTCACAGCATTCCCAATTGCTGCTAAATTAGATAAATCTTTACCTGTACTTTCAAAGCCTTTTGGTGCAACAAATGCTACAGAACTGTTTGCCTTAAGCACATTTCCAGAAGCATCCAGAAAACGAATGTTATCTATAAACATTGTTGCGTTTCCATTGCCTTCAGTTATTCCGTTGTCAGTCTTTAAGGTTATCATAAAGATATTACTTGCATCAGCTATAAATTCTTTGCCTGTATCTAACTTTGTAACAGCTTTATTGGGATTCTTGGTATCTAAATATACAGACCAGTCATACTTGCTCTCCTCAAGTTTTTCACCAGTCCAAGTAACCACATTTCCAGAAGAAGCACTAAATTTACCGTTACCATAAGAAGTACCAATCGTCATTTCCATAGTTGAAATTTTGGCAACATCAGCACCTAACAGACTGGAAGCATCAATTGCCACATAAGGTACTTTACCGTCTACATTTTTTACCTGTAAAGCTTTACTACCGTTGTAATCTACAATGGATAGCTCTGAATTGTCTGCATCTGCCGACTGGGTATAAAGTGATATAAATCCCATGTTTCCATCTTCAAAGTCAAGACTTACTTCGACAGTTTCTACAGCTGGCTCAGTAGGCTCAGGTGTAGTAGTTACTTCCTGTACTGCTTCTGTTGTTACTTGTGTATCTGTTTTCTTGGCGTCATCTTTGCATCCTACTAAGGAAAGCGCCATTGTTCCTGCCAAAAGGCAGGCTAAAAATTTTTTGTTCTTCACCTTTTTCAATCCTCCTTTATAATTTGAAAGTTGTTACTAGGCGAGGGAGTGCTACCCCACAATACCGCTTCTCTCTACACCCTCTATAAAGTATCTCTGTAGCAACAGATAGATAATCACAATAGGTAAGACTACCAAAATAATGCCGGCATTCAGATACAATTCCTGTATAGCTGTATCCAAAATTTTATAATCGTTCGCAATGGTTGCCTGCAATATGGAGATCTTTTTACTGATTACCACATCTTCACTAATCAAAAATAACTTCGCAAAAAAGGTATCATTAAACTGCCAAACCATAGAAAATACTGCTACAGTAATAACAGCTGGCATAGCGTTTACTAACATAATCCTAAAATAGGTATACCAAACGCCTGCCCCGTCTACAAAAGCCGCCTCCTCAATTTCTTTTGGAAGCCCTCTAAAAAACTGACAAAATATATAAATATATAAACCTGATCTAAGACCGCAGCCAAGGGCTGTCATTATATACATAGGTACAGGTGTTCCCATTAGATTTAATGGCGAACCCATAATGGCAGTAAAAATACCAAATGGATCAAATTGCCTAAATGTTATGTATAAAGGAAGCATAATGGTATGAGCTGGAATTACAATCATTACAACCACGCAGCCAAATAATAGTTTTTTAAAAGGAAAATCAAATCTGGCAAATCCGTATCCTACCATGGAGCACATTAGAATCTGTACAAGCATTAAAGATAAGGTATAAAGTAAATCTCTAGCCATAGTAGGTAAATAATCCAGTGATTCCAATACAAGCTTATATCTTTCTAAGGTTGGAAACTGAGGTATTACAAAGACCATAGGATTATAGGCATCTCTGTCCGAGGAGATGGAGTTTACAACCATACCAATAATAGGGGATAGAATAACATATCCAACTCCAACTAATATGGCAATTCTTAAAATGGTAGATAATAGCTTACTTCCACTATTTAATAGACTCTTACCTTGGTCCTTATCCTGACTTATAGCTTTAATTTTAATAACACTCTCTGCTACAGCAGCTTTTTTTATCATGATTTGTCTCCTTCCCCTAATTGTAGTAGAAAGTACGTTTCTGTATCAGACCACATACTGTTACCAGAATAATGCAGGTTATTACAGTAGACACCAGACTGAATACGCTGCTAAGCCCATAGTTAAAATCACTAAATGCAGTTTTATATGCCAAATCTACTACACCACTCTCAGTAAAACTATCCACGATAGTGTAAACCACATTGGTTATAATATGGGGCATTACCATAGGTAAGGTGACCTTCCAAAATGTCTCATAGCCGGTTGCCCCCTCTATTTTGGCTACCTCATACATGGAGCCTGGAATGGATTGCAGTGCTGCAATGAAAATAATAATCTGCACACCAGAAGCGGCAATAATATCATTGATTCTAGCAACCGCTGCAATAATATAACCTATAAATGTTACAGGGAGGCCAAGACTCATAAATGTATCAATAAAAAAATCAATATCCAGAGCAAGTGTACCACTGGCTTGGGTGGAAGAGGTTAACATCTCGGCAGCTTGTGAAGAAATTCCCCCTTGCATCATCTGAGCAGAAAGATCCATGGCAGCTGTTATTGCCCCTGAGTTCATAATAATAGGAAGAAAAAATATCGCTCTGACAATGGTTCTCCCTTTAAAATTTTTATTCAGCAGAATCGCCATAAATAAACTAAAGAAGGTAATTAATGGTACATCTATTACCATATCCAGTACAGAAGTGGTAAGAATCTGTTTAAAGGTACCATGTACTCGAAAGGCATATCGTAAATTTTCTAAACCAACACTTGTCAGTTTATACCCGCCATTTACAGCATCCATGGTTAATTCTGAAAAAGCGAATTGACCTGCCATAAATATAGATCTAACATAAAAAATCAGGAATCCAACCAGCCAGGGTAAAATGAAAAGAAAACCTGTCATCTTACGTCGTTGAAGCAGTGTTAATTTTCTCTTCCTTTTCATTTAATTCCCTCCAATCTATAGCCTTTAGCAGGTATTTCATACCCTTCTGTCAGTTGCACATTATCATTATAATTGATATAAATTACTACTCCGTTATTATAAGTAATCTTTCTAACACTGTTATCCAGAATCTCATGATTGACTATCATTGCTCCTGTTACATACTTTAGAGCCCCATTTACTTGATTATAAATATCAACTGCTTCCTCTTTCCAAACGTCAAAAGTGGTAGCATAATAACGATTTAGACCTGTATTCTTCATTCTACTTGACTCTTGTTTGGTAA
>DALYNO010000032.1:10620-15722 GCA_031975295.1 Anaerocolumna sp.
ATAGTGAGGGGCCGCACCACTTTCAATCATCTTTAAGATTGTTAGTGCTTTATCCTCTTTGTCATCATAGTTTAAAAGCTCTGAAGCATAAGAAATACTGCCATGGATAATCATTTCATAAAGTGGTATTCTCTCATCTACAATGAGAAAATTATTATGTTCAATTGGTACGTTAATTATATCTGTACTGTATACAAAGCTGTAATCATTACCCCCGTTAGTCATCAGATGCTTACCTGTACCTTTTAGTTTATCCAGCTGACCAAGTACCACCTTAAGTGCCTCTTCTCTGTCAATGATATTAGTACGTTTTTTGTCAGAATATACTACATTACCTAAATCTCTTAAGGAAATACCATAAGTATCATACTTTTCTATTTTATCTGTAAATTTACTTACATATCTGGGTAAGTATCTAGGAGATAGTAAATCATACATAGTTTCCATATATCCAAGTGCTGAGGTACTTCTTAGTGTAGCAGGATTTACCTGCCCCAAAGATACTACATATCCTGCCCCATAATACTTAGAAGCCTCTGCATCATAGTTAAAATCTTTGTCTGCAAATGTAATCTGCTGTAATACCACATCCGTGTAGAATCTTCCGCCATTTTCTGTTACGGTATCATTTAATTTTTCTAAATCTGATTTACTGCCCACACTTCTAGGAATCTTAATCTTGTCAGCAGTTTTATGATAGAAACCACCGTTAAACCATCCTTGCAGATTCATCACCTGCTTGGTAATACCCATATCCGCCAAATCCTGAAACATCTCAGCCGCCTCATCAAATGTGGTCATAGAAAAGGTTTTTAATGATTGTACTCCCATAAAATGAGCAGTTTCTTTCACGCCGCTAATCACATCATAGTAAAATGGAATATCCCCTGTTTGTGTATCAGGTGTTAGTATTCCCTCTGCGATGAGTCTCTCTCTATAATAGTTCGCTATTCCTGTATAGTTTTTATGTTCCTCTGTTAAGAGGGTATACTTTACTTCCAAATTAACATCATTTATTTCCGGCTCCAATACATATACATCTTGGCTGGAATTACCGAACATTCTTAAATTATCTGCTGTTCGTAGTACAAAGGTAGGATAAGCATAATTGTAATCATTAAACACACCTGATATACCAGCTGTTATAACAGCCATACTTGCACCGTTTTCAATGGTAGCAAGAACGGAGGACTCTTCTCTGCAGATACCAAACAGGGGAAGCTTTGCGCTAATAGCGTTTTCCGTAGTGGTATAATTAGCCGATAATGGATCTATATCATATATATATTGCGCATAAGAAGCCGCATTTACTTTGCCGTTGTTAAAGTTGATGATTGACCCTGAACCATTCGGTACAACCATATACCCCTCTTCTGTAGTATGAGCCGCTCCCATATAACGTAAGAGTTGAATACGGTAAATTGAACCTCCGCCATATTCTTCAATAGCAGAGACAGGAATAGAAACCTTGACACCATCTTCTTCCAGCCTATATTCCAATGGAATCTGAAAGGAAATAGGAAGAATGGTCTCTACTCCTGCAAGCTCCATTTGTTCTTTGTATTCTGCATCTGTCCACCCAATATTCTCTAACCAACCCTGAATTTTTTTTATGGTCTTAGGATTCTTTTGAGCAATACCGTTTAGTTCTAACATACCTTGAGTAGTCGTACTTGATATGTAATATCTCTTTAGGGATACTGCATCTCCTTCAGATAGTTTTTGACATATCTCATCTAACTTTTCTTGTGTTACATAAATGGGAATAATGCCAGTTTTACTGCTTTCAAAATCTCCTAAACGATATATATAGCGAATTCCACTATTTATACTTTCTGTGGTTACTTGACCCTTTTCCACAGCCATACTATAAGAATCATAAGTACCAGATTTCACTTCTTTATTATAGTAATTTATAATAAATTGAGACTTTAAATAGTTTAGATTGGTGGCATTGGCCATGCTATCCTTATCTGCACCAGTTGGATTGGTATATACAACTTCTCCATTTCTTTTATCATAAACGGCTACTGTAGCCGTTGAAGGATCTGTATAAAGTTTTAAGAACTCATTCTCACTTACTAACTCCATACCCTCTACATCTGCTCTTTTTTCTTTCACAGGAAGATAACTGCTTCCTTCTTCATAGTCATACTCTGTTAAATAATCCTTGTACTTGTTATATGCCAGATAATGTATGCAGTAATAAGCAGTATATATTGCCCCCACTACAAGCGCTATACCTAAGATGCCAAGCACTATCTTTTTTGTTAGGCTAAGGGGCAGCCGTTTTTTCTTCTTTTCCAAAGACTTCATGCTTTCGCCTCCTAAGTTCTGAATATAATCTCTGTATAGATACTTCTAAAGAATGTCAGTACCAACCCCAGCAGATTTGATAAAAGTAAAAAGAGGAAAATAATTATCAACATAGCTACAAAGGTAATCAATAATGTGCCTATGGTCTTGCCTAAAGTGTAATTATGTACCTGCATAATTCCTATTAAAATCATAATAATGCCAAATACAATGCCAAAAGTTATAAGTAATATGTAAAAGGGCTGTTCATCATCTGCAATCATCCAGCTGACAATGGTTCCCGCAGCTAATACCACACTAATTGGGACAGTCCCATACCCCACTGCGATGAGAATATCCTTCATTCTGCCCTCACCATTCATTAAACATGTCACAGACCAGTTGCTTATACATATTAAAACATAGAAAGCAAGGACACCCATAAGTTCAAAGTAACTGTCTACAGTTCTAGGATCTATATCATTTACCACAAAGCTGGCTAGTAATCGGTTTGCTGAAAAACAAGCGGAGAAAATAATCACCATAAGTACTGCCAGGGGAACACTGCCTTTATCTCCATGACGTATCCAGTAGTATCCGTCCATGGGATGGGAAATGGTATACAGCATGTATTTCCATTTTTCCTTCGAAAAACTTAGTTTTAAATAACTACCCATTTCTCACTTCCCCTTTCTTTCTTTTATATAAAAACTTTGCTCCTCTCCATACAATAAGCAAAATAACCATACCTGTCAGGAAGTAATTTGCATTTTCTGTTAGAATACTGTTTCGATATCTTTTATAAGCAATAGAATAATAATCACGGTTCATTCCAAGTTTTAGGTATTTCATAGCCAGCCGATAATCTCCTGCGGTTAAATATGCCTTTCCTATACCTGTATTAGCCAGCTCGTTATTCTCATCCAGCTGTAATACTCTGTTCCATAAAGGTACTGCCTCTGCCTCATCACCATCAAAACGTAGTCCCACAGCTTCATTGATCAATCGTCCGTATTCTGTTACTTCAAAGCAGATAATTTCTCCTCTATTGGCATCTAATATTGTCAGATTACCACCTATATCCTCAATTGCTACAGGCATAGAGAATGTACCTTCTTGGGTACCTAAACCGCCAAATATGTATAGAAGATTTCCTTCATGATCATATGTAATAATACGTCCCCTCTTGCGATCCAGACAGGAATATATACCATTATCACGATAAACCACATCTGTAAACTGTGAAGGCCCTGAATAATCTGTAGAGCCAGCTATCCACAAGTCTCCACCTACATTTTTATTCTCACCTTTTTTAATAACGTCTTCTCCCTTAGGGTTTAATCTTCTTACTCCTTGCACTCCAGTGGAGTCTATATTAGAAGCGTATACAAAACCATCCGGGTCAATATCAATACCTGTAAACTCCGTAGGTATATAAAGTTGTTGCTTTGACCGTTCTTCCTTGGTTGCAATCCTCTTCCAGAATTTTTCCCACAGACTAATCTCCACCTTGATGGTACCAAAAAAACTGGAGAAAATACCACTTGCTTCAAATACCATAATCCCTTCAAACATATTTTGAGCTATCACATACATTCTGTCTGCATAGTCCACTGTAATCTTAAGGGGAATAAATACATAACCTGCCTCTAAGCTTTCTGACTGTGGATTTTCCACTATTTTAATCAGGGATCCATCCTCATGAAGCACTACTATACGATGGTTCTGAGAATCTGCTACATAAATCTCATTTGTTTGTGATACACATACACCATAAGGCTGATTAAATGAATCCTCCTTACCATCATTCTCAAAGGATGTAATTATGTGAATAACTTTTTTCATTTCCTTATCCAAAACAACAATGCGATTATTTCCTGTATCTGCAACGTATATTTCTCCTTCTACCGATTGTGCAATATCTTGAGGTGTGGCAAACTTACCGATATTCTCCCCATTATAGGTTAAGTTTTCTCCACGTATGGTGCTGGATGGAATATATGCAGCGGGTGTAAAGTGGACATAATCACGATAATCATAATTATATGTATCATAAGGAAGTTTAGCCGCCCTCACTTCTCCTCCTGCCAACGAAACAAATAAGAATACTGCCAGGCAAAGGGATATGACTTTTTTTAGATGTATAAATCTTTTCATTCTCTCCTCCTGTTATTCTTTTATACCAGACGATGTCATGGTTTCTAAAATATTCTTCTGACATAGTAAGAAGAAAGTTATTGGAACAGCCGCAATTATAAAAGTAACTGCAGCGGCAGCTCCTGCTCTTGCCATACCGCCTGCCGAAATCTGCTGTAAGGCAAATTGAAGGGGCTTAAGACTTTCATCACGCAAAAAGGTACTGCCAGTATTACCCCACATCTGCTGAAACTGAAATATTGCCAGCGTCAGCCACGCAGGTTTTACATTTGGCATTACAATTCTCCAGAAAATCTGCCACTCACTTGCACCATCAAGTCTTGCAGATTCCATCAGGGAATCTGGTAACTGTTCCATAAACTGCTTCATTAAGTACAAGCCCATACCTAAAGAACATGCAGGCAAAATCAATGCCAGGTAACTATTATTAATATGTAACCAGGATATAATCATATACTGTGGCGTTTGGGTAACAGTCCAGGAGAACATCATGGAGAGTACAACCATATTAAATAATATATTTTTCCCTGGGAAGTTATGTTTAGATAAGGGATAAGCAGCTAGGGAGGCAATCAAAACATGCCCTAGCATTCCCCCACCTGTGATAATCAATGTATTTAATATGTATCTGGAAAAGGGCACCCAGGAGT
>DALYNO010000033.1:0-15674 GCA_031975295.1 Anaerocolumna sp.
TTGTTTTTCATTCTCTATCATATTCTCTGAAATGTCGCAATCAAACTCATTAAAGGTTCGTTTTTGGGGCAGCATCTGCAAAAACTTGCCGTTGCCACAGTCAATATCCAGAAGATTGCCGTCTTCCGGTATATGTACTAGCTGAGTGTTCTTCCTTTTATTCAATACGGCCTCAAGGAATTATTTATAGTTATATATAGGATATTTAGATCAAATTAAAATAAATTAAAAGAACAAAAAATAGCGGCCAACTGACTGTTTATAATCTAGATATACCTTACCAAATACAGCGGGTAGATACTTTTCTTCTTCCAATATTTGAATATGCAACATGGTAATACAAAACACTGCAAACAGTATTTGTAACAGATTGGGAAATGCCAGGGTGAAACCAATGTAGAACAAATCAAAGCCTAAAAAAGCCGGATTGCGGCTGATGCGGTATATCCCTGCTCGCACCAGTTTTGTGTGTTGTGACGCATCCACACCCGCACGCCAGTTGCTTTTCATTGTTACCATGGCTGTGATGAAAACAACGACTCCTGTAAGTGAAATGAATATCCCGATATATTGCAGACGGTTGAACCAGATCAGCAAATTAAAACGTCCGTTGATGAATAAACTTATTATTTGCACTCCTGCCATAGAAAAGGTGGCAGTTTTAAGTAGTTTTTCGATTACAAGGGTTCGTTTTGGTTTATTGCCACGTCCCAACCGGTCACTTACTATACCCTGTTGTTTTAACAACAACTGCTTGCCAAAATAGCTGCCATAGAACAGTACAAAAACAAGAATTCCTAAATTGCTTAGTACACTCATACTTAACCTCCTTGGGCAAATTCTGACTGCTTTTGAGCAGGCAGAATTTGCATTAAAATTAACTTAATTTGCTTTCAATACCCTCATGGCATTTAGAATTGCAATGATAGAAACGCCGACGTCAGCAAAGACGGCTTCCCACATGGTGGCAATACCAAATGCACCAAGCAGGAGGAAGATACCCTTAACACCTAAAGCAAAGGTGATGTTTTGCCATACGATACGTCTGGTTTTCTGTGCTATGGTTACAGCATCGGCTAGTTTGGAAGGCTCATCGGTCATTAATACCACGTCTGCCGCCTCAATGGCTGCATCCGAACCAAGTCCACCCATAGCAATGCCTATATCGGCACGTGCCAGTACCGGGGCATCGTTGATACCGTCACCTACAAAAGCAAGCTTACTTTTCTCAGGCTTGGATTTATCCAATCTTTCCAATTGTTCAACTTTTTGATGGGGCAGGAGCTGCGCATGTACCTCATCCAGCGACAACTGGTCTGCGATTGCCTGTGCGATCTGTGCATTATCACCGGTGAGCATTACCGTCTTACGTACGCCAATTGCCTTGAGCGCGGTAATGGCTTTGAGGCTGTCGGGTTTGATTTCGTCCGCAATGACAATGGAGCCAGCATATACTTTGTTTATAGCTACATAAACCTTGGTACCGATTTCCTCAGTTACTTTAAATGCAACGTTTTCCTGTTTCATCAGCTTTTCGTTGCCGGCTAGAATCTCATTTTCATTATCCATTACACGGATACCATGTCCGGAGATCTCTTCGTAATCCTGCAGGTTTTCTTTTGCTATGGGATTACCATAAGCCTTCATAATGGAAAGAGCAATGGGATGGTTAGAAAAGCTTTCTGCTTTCGCGGCATACTCAAGAATCTGAGTCTCGGTATAGCCGTTAACGGGTTGCAGGCTTTTTACAGCAAAAACGCCCTTAGTCAGTGTACCGGTTTTATCAAATACAACGGTGTCAAGGCTGTTAAGTGCCTCAAGATAGTTGCTGCCTTTTACAAGTATACCTTTTCTGGACGCTGCCCCGATACCCCCAAAGAAACCAAGAGGAATGGAAATTACCAGTGCACAAGGACAGGAGATAACCAGGAAGATGAGACCGCGGTTTATCCAATCAGACCATGCACCATTAAAAAACAAAGGGGGGATGAGAGCAAGTAATATTGCAACACCAACCACCACTGGCGTATAGTAACGCGAGAAGGTAGTAATAAAGTTCTCAGAAGGCGCTTTTTTACTGCTGGCGTTCTCAACAAGGTCAATGATTTTAGCAACAGTAGATTCTCCAAATTCCTTGGTGACCTCAATAGTCAGCACACCGCTTTGGTTGATACATCCGGCCAGAACAGCCTCGCCCTTCTTAATAGAGCGGGGAACCGATTCGCCGGTCAGGGCACTGGTGTCAAGCATTGACTCACCGTCCAGGACAGTACCGTCTAGGGGTATCTTCTCACCTGGACGTACCAGGATTAAATCCCCGATTTTAACAGTCTCGGGAGAAACTTTATCTGTATCGTTACCGCGCTTAAGATTTGCGTAGTCCGGGCGTATATCCATAAGTGAGGTAATTGATTTTTTGGATTTGCGGACAGCCGCATCCTGAAAATATTCCCCTACCTGGTAAAACAGCATAACAGCGACAGCTTCTGCAAAATCACCGATAAGGAAAGCACCGACAGTTGCAATACTCATTAGAAAATTTTCATCAAAAATCTGCCCCTTGGCAATGTTCCTCAAAGCACGTATCACCACTTCGCCGCCTAGTATCAGATACCCGATTATAAACGCAGCAATGCTAAAATACGCTATTTCAGGAAAAATTCTTTCCAGTACCACTCCTGCTGCAAACAATAAAATACCTAATGTCAATTGTATAATTTTCTTTTTGTTTAAATCTCCGCTTCCATGTTCATGATTATGGCTGTTCTTATGCTCGTGATTATGATCCATAAAATTCTCCGTCCTTTCATTCATTAATATGTCCAAAACCTTGCAGTAAAATGTCTTTTATATGTTTGTCAGCCAAAATATAATAAATGTGTTTTCCCTCTCTTCGGGAAATTACTAGATTAGAATAACGCAAGGCTTTTAACTGGTGCGAAATGGCGGAAGAACTCATATCGAGTAATGATGCCAAATCACTGACACATAATTCACCAGATTCAAGTGCCCATAAAATCCGAATCCGGGTTAAGTCAGAAAACATCTTATACAATTCCGCCATTTTAAGCAGTTTTTTTACTTCAGGTATTGTATTTCGTGCATTTTTTAATGATTTTGTATAACTATTTTTATCGTTATATTCTCTATGATTCTGTAGCAAAAGCAACCTCCTCTCGCAGTAAGGTAAATAGTTGAGTGAATGTTCAATCATATTATAGTTGAGTGGTTATTCAATTGTCAAGGAAATTTTTATATATCTAGATAAAGAATGGAAGGGTGAATGCTTATACAGTTCACCCTTCCATTCTTTTAAATTATAGATACATAATTAAAATAAGCCTAATCTCCCAGCTTTTTTTCCCTTATATGCTCAAGACCTTTTTCAAAAATCTGTTTTACATGGTCATCCGCTAGAGAATAAAATACATTTTTTCCGTCTCTGCGGTTGACTACAAGATTTGCTTCCCGCAATGCGCGTAGTTGATGTGAGATTGCAGATTTTGTCATACCAAGCAGTACTGCCAAATCACAGACACACATTTCATGCTCATCCAGTGCCCAGATAATTTTTGATCTAGTGCTGTCTCCCAGAACCTTAAAAAAATCCGAAACGTCATAAAGGTCGTTATCTTCAGGCATTTTCTTTTTTACTGCATCAACTACTTCTGCGTGGATAACGTCACAATCACAAATTAATTCTTCTTTTTTCATGCTTCTACCTCCATTCAGTAGATATAGTATAGTCTCTAATATGATTATAAGTAAAGTGGTTTATAAAATTTTTATATAAAACTCTTGACAGTTGAATATGTCCTCAACTATAATGAGATTGTGAGTTGAATAAACATTCAACTGTAAACGCGTAAAAAATAATAAATTAGGAGGCATTTATCATGAAAAAAACATTTAAACTTGAGGGTCTGGACTGTGCAAACTGCGCATCTAAAATTGAAACAGCGGTTAAGGCTTTGGATGGTGTAACTGCTGCTACCGTAAACTTTATGACTACAAAAATGGTTATTGAGGGAGACGATGAAGTCTTTGATGGCATTGTTGAAAAGGCAAAGGCAATTGTGAAAAAGCTGGAGCCAGATGTTATCGTAAAGAAGGCCTAAGATATGAAGCTGACATCGAACCAGAAAAGACTGTTGAAAACATTGATTGGAGCCGCTGTTTATGCAGCAGGTATTTTTATTAAGACAGATAACAATATAGTTTCCCTTTGCATATTTCTTGCGGCTTATGTAATCATTGGTGGAGACGTGCTATGGCGTGCAATTCGAAATATTTTACGTGGGCAGGTTTTTGATGAGAATTTCCTGATGAGTATTGCGACGATAGGTGCTTTCATTGTAGGTGATTTTGCTGAAGGTGTTGCGGTTATGCTCTTTTATCAGGTAGGTGAGTTGTTCCAAAGCTATGCGGTGGATAAATCCAGAAAATCCATTGCCAGTCTGATGGATATCCGTCCTGATTATGCAAATGTGAAGCGGAATGATAAACTGGAAAGAGTAGATCCGGATGAAGTTCAAATTGATGAGATAATTGTAATAAAAGCAGGAGAAAAGGTCCCGTTGGATTCGATTGTAATAGAAGGCAATTCTACGGTAGATACATCGGCTCTTACAGGTGAATCTCTTCCCAGAGAGGTTTCCGAAGGTGATAATCTTCTAAGCGGTTGTATTAACATAAACGGATTGCTTACTGCACGAGTAACCAAGGAGTTTGGAGAATCCACAGTAAGTAAGATTTTAGATCTGGTAGAAAACGCCGGCACAAAAAAATCAAATTCGGAAAACTTTATTACTAAATTTGCCCGATACTATACCCCAGCAGTTGTTATAGTTGCAGCTTTAATGGCGGTAATTCCTCCGCTTATATTGCCCGGAGCAACCTTTAGTGATTGGATTTACCGTGGACTTATATTCCTTGTAATTTCCTGTCCCTGTGCCTTGGTAATTTCAATTCCACTAAGCTTTTTTGGAGGTATTGGAGGAGCATCCAGGCGTGGTATTCTTGTTAAGGGGAGTAACTATCTGGAAGCACTTGCTGAAACAGAAATTGTTGTATTTGATAAAACCGGTACCTTGACGAAAGGAATATTCAAAGTACAGGAGGTTGTTCCTCAGGGTATTGAAAAAGAGGAACTGCTGGAGCTTACAGCATATGCGGAAAGCTATTCGAACCATCCCATCTCACTTTCTCTTAAGAATGCGTATAACAAGGAAATTGATGCTACACGTATTATCGATGTAGAAGAAATACCGGGCCATGGAGTGACCGCCAATGTAGACGGAAAAACGGTATCGGCAGGTAATATCAAGCTAATGAATAAAATAAATGTTGCTTTTATGGAGCCAAAGGATGTCATTGGTACCGTTGTTCATGTTGCAATTGACAATATTTATGGCGGATATATTGTGATTGCAGATGAAGTCAAGGAAGATGCAGCTCGTGCAATCCGAGAACTGAAGGCAGCCCACATCCGCCAGACGGTGATGCTTACAGGAGATGCAAAGAAGATTGGCGAAAAGGTTGCCGGACAACTTGGACTTGATAAAGTATATACAGAGCTGCTGCCGGCAGATAAGGTGCAACAGGTAGAAGAGCTGATTAAAGAGAAGTCTGTCAAAGGTAAACTCGCCTTTGTAGGTGACGGTATAAATGATGCACCGGTTTTGGCAAGAGCGGATATTGGTATAGCTATGGGGGGGCTTGGTTCCGACGCAGCGATTGAAGCGGCAGACGTTGTTATCATGACGGATGAACCCTCAAAACTCGCAACGGCTATCAGGCTTTCCAAGAAAACTCTTCGGATTGTAAAACAGAACATAACACTGGCACTTGTAGTAAAAGGAGTAGTTCTTATAATGGGTGCCATGGGTATGGCTTCTATGTGGGCAGCGATATTTGCAGATGTAGGTGTTGCAATCCTGGCGATATTGAATGCAATTCGTATGTTGAATATTAAAAAGTGAATCAGATAAAAACATAAAATTGTGGAGGACCAGGATGAAAGAGTGGTTGATTTTTATACTTTTCTTTCTTGTAGGATTTGGAATGCTTTGTACAGGGATTATCTATATGTATAAAGAAAAGAATGATCCTGAATCGATTAAGATTTATGGAATTATTTCTATAGTAGGTGCAATCCTAGCAATAATAGCAGTACTTATAAAATTCATATTTTAGTTAAATTAATTAAGGTATTTTACCTGAGTCACTATTTCACTATGTTAATTCTTTTGTGAATATTAGAGCTTCTTATTTAATTGGATTAATACTTAATAAATGTAGTGGTATGTGTTTTTAATAACTTAACATTTCTAGGATAGATTAATTATGAGTTTGAATATCTCAATTTTTCAGAAATTAAATAATGATAAATTAATAAGCGTTCTGAGAAGCAAAGGTTGGTGAACAAATGAGTAGTTTTTGACTAAAGATAATAGCAATAGTTACGATGTTAATTGATCATAGTACAGCTATTTTAATACCCAATAATTCGTTTTTTTATATGATAGGTAGAGGAATAGGAAGACTTTCATTTCCTGTATTTTGTTTTTTTCTAGTAGAAGGATTCTTGCATACAAGTAATGTTAAAAAGTATTTATTACGCCTTGGTATATTTGCATTGATTTCAGAAATACCTTTTGATTTGGTTTTTAATCAAGCGATTTTAGAAATAGAGTATCAGAATATTTTTTTCACCTTATGCATTGGATTGTTAATTCTTATGTGTTTGAATAAAATAGAAAATACGTATAGGGGAAAAGCAGGTTATACAGCATTATATGTAGCAGTTATTATTGGTGGATGTCTTTTGGCATTACTATTTAGAACTGATTATAATTATGCAGGCGTCTTAATGATTCTTTCCTTTTATTTATTCCGTTATAATAAAGTACTCCTTACAATAGCCTTGGTTATAATTTATGAATTTGTATTAGGAGGAATACAAATTTTGGCGGTTTTTGCTTTGATTCCTATTTGGTTCTATAATGGGCAACAAGGCGCAAAAATGAATAAGTATTTTTTCTATAGCTTTTATCCAGTGCATATTTTGTTACTGTATCTGATAAGTATATATCTAATAAAATAAGGGAGTAATGCTTACAGGGACTGTGCATAATTTGCTGAAGTCCCTGTATTATCATGTACTTAATATCTGCTTTCAGATGTTAAGGTAGATATGAGAAATATTACTCTGATTACATGTAATAGAAGACCAATCAAGGGCTTTCAGTGGGTTTAATAAAGTACTGAGAGAAGTGGGCATGGTATTGCTTCGGAATTTTATTAAATGCTCAGATAATCTAATGTAAAGTCGAATTCAGAAGCACACCAGCCGCCATACCAGCAACATTGCTAAAAGAGCAAAGACGGCCATTCCAGATTTCTCTGGAGCCTGGAAGCGTTTCGTGATATATAATATATAAAATCATTCCACTCGCTAATGCCAGACTGATGCAAATTACAACTGGTGATATTCCTATAATATAGCTTCCAATAATTGCGCCTAACCCCATAGGTATGGAGGTAAGTACCGATATCAGGATATAACTGAACAATCCCGCCTTACTTTCTCTAAGAAAAATCCCTAATGTAAGTCCTTCCGGAATACTATGCATAATTAAGGCGATAGCTAAGTGAAGTTCTTTTAGCGGAGCAGAAGAATTTAAAGAACCGAGTGCTATTCCGCTGGGAAGATTGTGGATTCCTATACCAATTGCCATAAATAAAGCAGCTTTAAAGTATCTGTTGGAGTTAATATTTAAGCCAGGCATATTGTTATGAGTCAATTTACCCTCTAACAACAATGCCATTGCTGCACCAAATGTTAACCCGAGAGCAGATACATAAACATTGCCAGCTTCAAAGGCTTCTGGTAGTAAATCAAAACAGACAACAGCTAACATCAAGCCACCAATAAATCCTAAAGCGGTTCCACGAAATTTCTTGCTTCGTTCTTTCATAAAAAAAGATAAGAATAATCCGCTCAGAATACCTAAAGTACTTGTTAGATATCCAGTTGTACCAGCTACAAGTATTATGTTTCTCAAAGATTCCATTCATAAATTCCTTTCTAGTATATTTGTCTGTAATAGGGATTCAGGACTGATTATGTAAGTATTAGTACTTATGATTCATTATCTTCCATAATGTAATCTTATTTTAATATATAAAAAATATGAACAAATACTATATAAATATATATAAAAAGTGTCAGTAAGGAGTAAATAAGACGAATCCCCATATAATCCCCACATTTATGTGCTATTTTGTAATAAAGTTGTTACAAAACAGAAATATATTATGAGCAAAGGAGAAAAGGATGAAGTTGACAGGTAAACGAATTGTATCCTTGGGGATTATTACCGGTATGTTTTTAAGTGGGACAGTATTTGCGTATAATAGCAATAACGAGGTGAAACCAGAAAATAGTACAGTTATATCACTAAACAGAACTGAATTCTCAAATATAGAGCGGTATAAAAATGAGGAAAATTCTATAGAGAATGAAACAACGAAAGAAAATGAAGATATGACTTTATCAGGAAAAGATTCTACAAATAATCAATCTGCTACAGATGAAGCGACTGGAAAAGGTAATCAAGACATAATAATTAGCGACTCAAAGATTATAACATCAAAGGATGATAAGAGTGTTGAAACAAAGCAAAAAAAAGATATTGATGATAGAAAAGCTAATGAGTCCATTGATAAAAAGAAAGAAGAGAAGACATCTAGTTTAATTATTGCACAAGCAGATAATTATGTTAACATTAGGAACGAAGCCAGTTCGAACGGAGATATTATAGGAAAACTATATGATGAATCGGTTGGTACGGTTTTGACTACAAAGGGGGACTGGCTGAAAATAAAATCTGGCTGTGTGACCGGGTATGTGAACTCGGAATTTGTTCTTTCTGGTCAAAAAGCAGAAGCCTTAGCGGAAGAAGTAGGACAAAAAATGGCAAAGGTAACCACAACAACTCTGAAAGTAAGGAAGGAACCTGGTTTAAAAGCGGAAGTACTTGGATTAGTTCCAGAAGGTGACATTTTAACCGTTTCAAAAGTATTGGAAGGTTGGGTAAAAGTATCAGTGGAAGAAGGCGATGGATATGTATCGTCTGATTATGTTATGCTATACACCCAGAATACTGAGGCAGAATCAAAGGAAGATGAAGAGGCAAGGTTAAAAAAAGAAGAAGAGGAACGACAGCAGGCAGTTTCACAAGCAGAAAAACAGCGGTCGCATGAGGCAACAGGCAAAGATAATACGGATACGAACCAGAAAATAACCAAAGGAAGTAATAATAATTTAGGTGCACAAATCGCAGAGTATGCGCTACAGTTTGTTGGCAATCCTTATGTCTATGGCGGTACCAGTTTAACAAATGGTGCTGATTGTTCTGGCTTTGTTCAAAGTGTTTACAAAAAATTTGGAATATCGCTGCCAAGGACGTCAGGCGAGCAGGGTCAGAAAGGCTCTAGGATAAATGGATTAGATAACGCAAAACTGGGTGATCTTATCTGGTATTCCGGTCATATTGGTATCTATATCGGTAATGGAAAACTGGTCAGTGCCAGCAATTCTAAGCCTTATCCCCAGGGAGGCATTAAAATAACAAATGCAAATTACAGACCAATTCTTTCGATACGTCGAATTTTTTAAAAGTTTGATAATCAACGAAAGAGTTATATCAAAAAGCTATGGAGGTTTCTATGAAACGTAACTTGAAAATTTTAATTGTAGACGATGAGTTAAAAATCACAGAAGTTCTGAAAGCTTATTTAAACAGCAGTGGTTATGAAGTAATAACAGCACATAACGGGAAAGATGCAATTGAATTTTTTAAAATACATGATATTGCCCTTGTTATTTTAGACCTTATGTTACCCGATATTATGGGTGAAGAAGTATGCAAGATAATTCGCATGGTAGCCAGAACACCAATTATTATGCTTACAGCTAAAACAGAAGAGAAGGATCTACTTAATGGACTACAGATAGGGGCAGATGACTATATTACGAAACCGTTCAGCCCAAGAACGGTAGTAGCTAAGGTTGAAGCTGTGCTGAGGAGGACGGAAAGTGATGAACTTAGCAGTATACCTGTTTCTTACCATAAAGGGTATCTGACGATTGACTTCAGTACGGGGATTGTTAGGCGGGAGTGTGAAGAAGTTCCCCTTACTCCAACTGAATGCAAAATATTAATCACAATGGCTAAAGCTCCAAATCGTATATTTTCCAGAAACCAATTGATCTCTTATGCCTTAGAGGATGTTTTTGATGGATTTGACCGTAGTATTGATACCTATATTAAAGGTATTCGACATAAAATAGAACCTGACCGTAAAAAGCCACAGCTTATTGTTACTGTTCATGGTATTGGTTATAAATTTGTTCCTTAAATTCAAAAGAAAGGAAAGCGTATTATGAATATACTAAGAAATAAACTTATCTTATCCTATTCACTTATCTCTGTACTTATCATTCTTATACTTAGTGTACTTCTTAATACGTTTATTAACCGAATTTTTGAACAATATGCAATTGAACAGAGGAATCAGCAGATAGATAAAATTATTACCCAGGTGAGTGAACAATATGATGAAGAGACGGGACTCTATAACGTTTCAGGACTTGAATTGGTTGGAAATGCTGCACTGCAAAATGGGATCATTATGCACGTACAGTCTATCAGTAAAGAAATTGATTGGGATATTAAGACCCATAAAGCCCAGGAATGTCAGGCATTGCTGCAGCATGCAAAAACAAATATGGAGAAGCAATACCCAGATTTTAAAGGAGGGTATGAAGAAGAAAAATATGATCTAAAAAATAACGGAGAAATAGTTGGATTTCTCACAGCAGGGTATTATGGACCATATTCTTTTGATGATAATGAGATTATCTTGCTAAGGACCTTGAACAGAGTCATATTTTTCTTGGGAATTATTTTTTTACTGCTCTCAGCTTTGGTAGGAGCTGTGATAGCCAAACATATTACGGATCCGGTAAAAGGTGCTATTGCAATTGCAAATAAAATCACGGATAAGGAGTACGGGATACAATCAGAAGTTAATCCCAGTACGCTGGAAACAGCAAACCTGATTAATGCAATCAACCAGATGTCCCTGGCTCTTGAAAAGGAAGAAAAACAGAAAAAGCAAATAACAGCAGACGTAGCACATGAACTGCGTACTCCCCTTAGTAACCTGCAAAGTCATATGGAAGCTATGATAGACGGTATATGGGAGCCGACAAAGGTGCGGCTCGAGAGCTGTCATGCAGAAATTCTCAGGCTAAATAAAATTGTGGATCAACTGCGGGAACTATATCTACTTGAAAATAGTAGTAGTTACCTAATGAAGGATAAATTCCAATTTTCTGAGCTATGTTCAGGAGTATTTGACGAATTTGCATTAAAAGTGGAAAGTAAGAATATAAAACTGCGAATGGAGATACCAGATGAATCACCTATTTATGCAGATAGATACAGAATAAAGCAGTGCCTAGTCAATTTGATATCCAATGGAGTAAGATTTGCTCCAATAAACGGTGAAATTGTAGTTAGGTATATAAAATATTCTGGTGGAACAGTTATAACTGTCTGCGATAACGGACCCGGAATACCGAAAGAAGACTTAGAGAACATATTCGAACGTTTTTATAGGACTGATAAATCAAGGGATCAGAGGACTGGTGGGATGGGAATCGGTCTCTCTATAACTAAGGCAATCGTTGAAGCACATAATGGTAAAATAACTGTTGAAAGTTTACCGGGATATGGTACTGTTTTTAGCATAAACATACCTGATTAATAGTATTATTTTTTCATTAAATTGTTCATATTTTTAACTAAAGGAAGTGGTTCAAATGAAAAAGGAAAAGTATTTATTTTTTTATCTGATTTTATTTCTGTTAATGACAATTGGTGCATTTGGATGGCAGATATTTATGCCATCTATAGCAGATAAATACTCTACGTGGGCAGGTAGTAAGGGGTGGCAGGAAGAAATTGCTCTGTGGAATATTGGAATTGATATTGGTATTGTCATCACTCTGATAACAAAAAATGTAGAGTATGCTAAAATACTTTGTGTAATTGCTACAGCGCTATGTTTTTTATTAGGTGGACATCATTTTATTTATGCGTTAACTTCAACGACCGGAAATACACTACTCCATTGGATTGGTGCAATCGAAGTATTATTAATTGGGGGAGTTGCAGGTATTTTTGCGATTATTAAGTCTGAAAAATATAGAAAAGTAGTTGATTATAATGATAACTGTAAATCTTAACTAAATTTCTAGTTGTTTAAAAGGAAGAATAGGTCGTACTTTTCCTTAAAGACTATAGCTTTTTTTATATGTAATATAATATTGCATCATGTGAATTGAAAATGAGAACATCACTCCATAGGTAGATAATAGCTATGGAGTGATGTTCTCTTCTTATATTGAAGATGAATCGTTTGGATAGTATTAATTTCTTTTAGTATCTGGATTATGAGGGTGTTTAATGTTGGGTTAGAAATTAAAAGGGCTTCTAAATACTCTAAAAAGAGGTGGACAAAGGGAGATGATTACAATTGTTTGCATTTTGTATGATTTAGAACAAAGCTTTTAAATAAATTGATAATCACCATAAGTTCCCCACATCTATTAGGTAAAATATTACTGTTAATTGTATGATATTTTGCCGCTAGGAGGATGATCATGGAGGAAAATGAAAAAAGTGAAAAAAAAATAAAACCGACGCCGGAACATATGGAGGAAGAAATAACTCTCAGTGTCGGAGCAGATGAAGAAAAAGTATCTGTAGTTGATGATTTATTGCATATGATGGGGGTTAAATCCAAAAATAGAAAGCTGGAAAATAAAAAGAATAGTAACAATGGCTTGCATGACAGAGATAATGATAATGTAAGAGATCATAATACAGAGACTGAGGATAATATACTGTCGGAAATAGATGGTCAAATACTGGAAGTTGTTAATAAGAGAGGTGCAAGAACAGGGCAAGAAAAAACAAAAAAGTTAAAAATAATTATGATAATTGCTTTTTTACTTCTATTATGTCCAGTGGTAATCTATGGGGCACAAAGATTATCAGAACCAACTCCTCCAGCTGAAAATGTAGTTGCAAGCTTTTATGACAAAAATATTACCAAAGAAGAGTTGAAGGAATTTGTATCTTTAGAGAAGGCCAAGGAAAATCAACATACAATTTGTGAAACACATGGATTTGACCATTCTCAATGCGATCTGAGTGAAGAATGTGAAACACACCCTATTGATAGCCTGGAAGGATACCAGCAGATGATTCAGATGATGGCAGTCGAGCAGATTATTAAGAATTGGGCGGATGCGAAAGGAATAACCCAAAGAGATGATGTACAGCATGGCCTGACAGATCTGCTGAGTGATGCAAATGTAAGTCAACTCATTACACAAATTCATGAAACCGAAATAACTCCGGAATCCATACCGAAGTGGGAAGTACAGCAGTATTATGATAATAATAAGGAAACCTACAACGGGAAAACGTTTAATGAAGTTGAGGCTGAAATAAGAGATATACTTGTCCAACAAAAAGACGAGGAGTATTTCCCGGAATATATAGAAAAATTAAAAGAATCAGCGGGGTTGGAAGTGAATTTTGAGTTATTAAAAGTCACGGCACCAACGGAGAAGGAAATTACTAGATATTATGATGATAACAGAGAGAATTATATCATTAATCCTTCAGCTGAAATTCAGGAAATAAGAATAAATAGCAAAGAATCTGAAAAAATGATGAATGAAGCAGTCACAAAATTAGGATCCGGTGAAAGTTTTGAACAAGTCGCTGCCGCCTATGCAGAAAACGGAGAGGCTGTAAGGCGCACCATAACAAATTCCACTGACGGCTCTGCGCTGGAAAGGGCAGTATTTAAGCTGAGTATCGAGGAAATCAGTAATCCGGTTACCAATGAAGATGGCTCAATCAGCATTGTAAAGTTGATAAGACTAACCAAAGAGGGAACAAAAACGCTCTCAGAGGTTAGAAATGAAATACTTGCACAGTTGCAGCTTAATAAAATGGATGAAGAATATGAGCTAAAGAAGGATGAGGCCTTGTTCAACGTACATGGCAGGAGATACACTCTGGGAGATTTTTATAGAGAATTTAAAGAGCTGTCAGTAACATATCAAGGAGAGTTTTCTACATATGACAGTAAAAAACAGTTGGTAGAATCACTGATACAAAAAGAATTATTGCTAGAAGAATCTGGGGACAGCAGCACATCAGGTGAAAATCAGCATGATTTTGAAGAATTAAAGATACAATATCTTTCCCAAATCTTGCACAAGGAAGAAGTTGACCAAAAGATTACTGAAGCTACAGACGAAGAAATACAACAATTTTATAACAAGAAAAAGAGCAGTTTTATAGAACCAGAGAAGGTTAAAATTAGTCTTATATGGATTATGAAGCCTTCAGGCAGTGAGGAACAGGCGAGGAAAAGAGCAGATGAGGCCTTGGCACAGATACGCGGCGGCATGGATTTTGCTGATGCTGCAAAGCAGTATTCCGAAGATGCAACTGCTGAGACAGGCGGGAACATTGAGGAATGGTTTTATCAGGAATATATGACTTCAGATATGGGAAAAGCAGTATTTGCATTAAAGACTGATGAGGTAAGCGACGTCATAGATAATAATGATGGCTTTTACATTATAAAGATCAGAGAAAGGGAGGAGGAACAGCAAAAAACTTATGAGGAATCAAAAGATTTAATAAAGGAATACCTGAATGAGGAAAAACACATGAAACTGGAAAGTGAAATGGACGAGACCTTATTAAAGGATGCCGGCTTTATTATCTATAACAAAACTTTAAAAAAGTTATTGAAAGAGAATAAGCCAAATTAACAGTTAGATTTATACAAAACCATTAAATTTCATACCGCAAATTGAAAAATAGAAGTTCATGAAATTATGGGATTATGTAAAAAGGAAAGGGCGGATATCATGGCAAGGAAAGAAAAAACCATTTTCATTACCATCATTGCCAATATAATACTGATAACTTTAAGATTTTTTCTGGCAGATATGTCAGGAAGCATTGCTTTAGCTGCTAACGCATGGCATTCATTTTCGGATGTTTTTGTATCGACGGTGGTATTTATCGGTTTACTGGTAACAAGGATTGGAGAATACAGATTAAAAAGGGCAGTAAGTAGAGCGGAAAACGTTTTAGCTATCTTTGTATCAATTTTTATATTCATTATGGGTGTTGAATTACTCTCCGACGCATTAAGCAATGAAAGTGTGACTTTAAAAAATGTTCCGTTTGTTGCAGCAGGTGCCTTTATCGGAGTGGTTATTAATTATTTTATGGCAAGATATAAGATTTATGTAGGAGAACAGACAAAGTCCCAGAGTCTTATTGCAGACGGTTATCATTCTAAAATGGATATGTATTGCTCCATAGCCGTTCTAATTGGCCTTACAGGCTCTTTATTTGGAATGAACAGCTTAGATAAAATTGCTGCAATTATTGCTATGGTATTATTGTTTATTTCAGGGTACGAAATATTTACATCAAATATACATATGCTTCTGCACCCGACTGAAGAGTTGGAAAGAGGTCATCACCATATTTCTTTTC
>DALYNO010000034.1:0-5838 GCA_031975295.1 Anaerocolumna sp.
TTTTAATCCGGATTCTTTACCGGTAATAGCTGATAATAATGCTACAGAAACTGCTATATTAGATGTTATTGCCAAAAGTTTAGTGGATAATTTTATTGATAAATATCCTAAAGTTATATTTAGAATTGCAGGAAAGCCTTATTCCACAAAGCATTATAACTTTGGTTTGAATGATGTATATTTGGATGGGACAAATTCAAATCAGTAGAATAAGATAGGTGATAAGTAATCTTATTCTGAGTCGAAATAGTATATTCCCTGAGTATGCTAGATCAAACGACGATTTATTAATATAAAAGTGGTATTTAACATAAATATCCAGGATAATAAAAAAAAATAGGAATATCAAGTTTGAGAATTCTGGTACTTTGTGGACTAGAATTCTTTCGTTGCATTTTTTTATTATTTCTTAATCAGAATAGAAGATAAAAAAATTATTACAGAAATATGTGCTGTGTATCAATGTAAGTATGATTTAATTTGTCACATTGGTATTTGGCTACAGGAGAGAAAATGGATAGATCAAAAGTGATAGTCATTGGCGGCGGAGCTGCCGGAATGTTTGCTGCTATATTTGCAGCCAGAAAAGGGAATGAAGTTATTCTCTTAGAAAGAAATGATAAATTGGGCAAAAAATTATATATAACTGGTAAAGGCAGATGTAACATAACCAACGCCTGTGATATGGAAGAATTATTTGCTAATGTAATGTCAAATCCCAAATTTTTATACGGACCATTTTACACCTATAATAACTTTGATGTAATAGATTTATTTGAGGAATTAGGGCTTAAGACAAAAATAGAGCGGGGCAACAGAGTATTTCCGGAATCTGATAAATCCTCTGATGTAATTGCAGCATTATTAAGGGAATTAAAGGGTTTAAATGTATCTATTAGGTACCAGAATGAGGTTACAGATCTTATTATGCAAGATAATACATTTAAAGGTGTTACAATCAAAGGAGAAGAAAAAGCACTGTATGGTGACAAACTTATTATTGCCACTGGTGGTTTGTCATACCCTTCTACTGGCTCTACAGGAGATGGATATCGTTTTGCCAAAAAACTTGGACACACAGTTACGAAATTATATCCCTCCCTGGTGCCAATGAATATAAAAGAGTTAGATCTAGTCAAGGAATTACAAGGGTTAGCACTGAAAAATATAAAAATATCAATTACTTCAAAGAATAAAGAAGTATATTCTGATTTTGGAGAAATGCTATTTACTCATTTTGGAATAAGTGGTCCAGTTATACTCAGTGCCAGCAGTTACCTAATCCCGTATATGGAAAATGGGGATGTAGTGCTAAGAATTGATCTAAAGCCTGCCTTGTCTAAGGAACAGCTAGATGCCAGAATCTTAAGAGATTTTGATGAATTTAGCAATAAACAATATAAGAATGCGCTGGATCAGCTATTGCCACGCAAGCTGATTCAAGTTATAATAGCATTAAGCAAAATTGACCCTGAGAAAAAAGTGAATTTGATTACAAAAGAAGAACGAACCAGACTAGTGGACCTACTAAAAAGTGTACCACTTCATGTAGAGCGATTACGAGATTATAATGAAGCAGTTATAACCAAGGGTGGTGTAAAAGTGAAAGACATTAACCCTTCTACTATGGAATCTAAGTTGGTTTCTAATGTCTTTTTTGCTGGAGAAGTATTGGATTTAGATGCTTTGACGGGAGGATTTAATTTACAAATTGCATGGTCTACGGGTCATGTTGCAGGTGTATCAGTGTAGCCTTATGGTCATAGGGATGAACTGTTGCACAAGTGGATAGCAAATATCCGTATAGAAAACAATAAAGGTTTGGTTAACAGATGAAGAAAAATTATAACATTGCTATAGATGGCCCTGCTGGCGCAGGTAAAAGTACCATTGCAAAAGCCGTTGCACAGACTCTTAAATATATTTATATAGACACAGGTGCTATGTACAGAGCATTTGGATTGTATGCTCTAAAAAACAGCATATCTCCAGAAGATGAAGAAGCGCTGCAAAAGGCATGTCAAACTGTAATTGTAAACATTGATTATCTAGAAGGCAAACAGCAGGTATTCTTAAACAGTGAGAATGTAACAGATCTTATTCGTACAGAAGAAGTGGGTAAAATGTCCTCTAGTGTGGCTAGAAATTCAAATGTTAGAATGAAAATGGTGGAGTTGCAAAAAAACATGGCAGCTTCCTCCAATGTTATTATGGATGGTAGAGATATTGGCACGGTGGTACTTCCGGAGGCGGATCTGAAAATTTATTTGACAGCCGGAGCAAGAGATAGAGCTGCTCGCAGATACAAGGAGCTTACAGATAAAGGAATACGATGTGATTTGGATGAAATCGAGAAAGATATTATTGATAGAGATTATCAAGATATGAACAGAGAAGTATCCCCCCTAAAAAAAGCTGAGGATGCAATACTTATTGATTCTTCTAATATGACAATTGATGAAGTGACGAATAAAATATTGGAGCTTTTCCATGAAAATTGCCTGAAATAAAAATATAATGCAAGAAGCAGATAGAAAAAGAAGCCTGGTATGGGCGGATACATTTGGAAGAAAATTTATATGAAAGGATACCGTCAGTATTCTTCCAGATTTGAATAACGGTAGTTTTACTACTTAATGGTGTAAAAGGGAAAGTGATATGGAAAAAGTTGTACTTGCTAAATCAGCAGGCTTTTGCTTTGGTGTAAAACGTGCTGTTGATGCAGTGTATGGGGAAATAAATCAAGGTGGTAAAGTCTATACTTATGGACCCATCATTCATAATGATGAAGTTTCAAAGGACCTACAGGCAAAAGGTGTTTCACTGATTAAGGAAATTGAAGAATTAAAAACCATTAAGGAGGGCACAATAGTTATACGCTCACATGGTGTTCCTAAATCAGTTTATGATATAATAAATGAACAAGGGCTAAAAATAGTTGATGCCACTTGTCCTTTTGTCTTAAAAATTCATAAAATTGTTGGAGAACAAACCGAACTTGGAAGACATATTGTAATTATTGGCAACGACAAACATCCAGAAGTAGAGGGAATTAAAGGGTGGTGTACGAATAATTATACAGTTATTGAAAATACCGAACAAGCCGAAACCTTTGATTTATCAAAGGATAGAAGCATATGCATAGTAGCCCAGACGACAATTAATTACAAGAATTTTCAAGATTTAGTTGAAATTATATCAAAAAAGGGTTATGATATAATTGTTTTAAATACCATATGCAATGCGACAAAGGAGCGTCAAACGGAAGCAAGGGAACTTGCCAAGGGTTCTGACGCTATGGTTGTAATAGGCGATTTGCATAGTTCGAATACCAGAAAGCTTTACGAAATATCTAAAACAGAATGTGAAAATACTTACTATATACAGACACTTAGAGACCTGGATTTGGAGGAACTCAAATCTTTTCGTAGCGTAGGTATTACAGCAGGGGCATCCACCCCAAACAATATTATCAAGGAGGTTCATACCGCATGTCAGAAATGAGTTTTGAACAATTATTGGAGGAATCATTAAAAACAATACACAACGGAGAGGTAGTAGAGGGCACTGTAATACGTGTAAAAGAAGACGAAATCGTCTTAAATATAGGCTACAAAGCTGACGGAATCATTACTAGAAGTGAATATACTAATACTCCAGGTATTGATTTAACAACAGTTGCTAAAGAAGGAGATGTTTTACAAGCCAAAGTACTCAAAGTTAACGATGGTGAAGGACAAGTTCTTTTAACTTACAAGAGATTAGCAGCTGAAAAAGGAAGCAAGAGATTAGAAGAAGCTTTTACAAACAAAGAAGTGTTAACAGCTAAAGTTGCTGCTGTATTAGAAGGCGGATTAAGTGTTATTGTTGATGAAACAAGAATATTTATACCAGCAAGCTTAGTATCCGATGGATATGAAAAGAACTTAGCTAAATATGCTGGTCAGGAAGTTGAATTTGTAATTAGCGAATTCAATCCTAAGAAGAGAAGAATTATTGGTGATCGTAAACAGTTAATCGTTGCTAAAAAACAAGCAATGCAAAAAGAGTTATTTGCTAAAATTTCTGTTGGAATGACAATAGAAGGCGTTGTTAAAAATGTTACTGATTTCGGTGCATTTATAGACCTTGGTGGTGCTGACGGTCTTCTTCATATTTCTGAAATGCCTTGGGGAAGAGTTGAAAATCCTAAGAAAGTATTCAAAGTTGGAGATACAGTTACAGTATTAATCAAAGAAATTTCAGGCGAAAAAATCGCGCTTAGCTTAAAATTTGATAATCAAAATCCTTGGTTAAAAGCAGAAGTAAACTATGCAGTAGGTAATGTTGTAACTGGTAAAGTTGCAAGAATGACAGATTTCGGTGCATTTGTTGAATTAGAACCAGGTGTTGATGCTTTATTACATGTATCACAGATTTCTAAAGAACATGTTGAAAAACCTGCTGATGTATTAAAAGTTGGTCAGGAAATTACTGCTAGAGTTGTAGATTTTAATCATGATGATAAAAAGATCAGCTTAAGTATTAAAGCCTTAGATGAAACAAATGAAGCTCCTGCTGATGATGCACAAGCTACAGAAGAAACTGCTGAATAATTGTAAGATTTTATTTAATAAAGGCGTAGCTAAGAAGGAGTGTTTCGATTTGGCAGATAACTATGAAACATTTAAAGACCAGGTATATCAACTGACCAAAATAGATTTAAATTCTTATAAAGAACGTCAGATGAAACGCCGAATTGATGCTTTAATTGCCAAACATAAAATAGCTTCTTATAATACCTATGTTGATACTCTAAAGAAAAATCCTGTCATGTTCGAAGAATTTGTAAATTATCTAACTATTAATGTATCAGAATTTTACAGAAATCCAGAGCAATGGGCACTTTTAGAAAAAGAAGTACTCCCCTATTTATTCCAAAGATTTGGAAATAATATAAAGATATGGAGTGCGGCATGTTCAACAGGTGATGAACCTTATTCCTTAGTAATGTTATTATCTAAAGTAATGCCACTTAATCGTATCAAAGTAATTGCGACGGATATTGATAAGCAGATTTTAGAGAAGGCAAAATTAGGTTTGTACAATGTGAAAAGTTTAAAGGGGTTACCAGAGGAATTTATAACAAAGTATTTTAAGGCAATCAATAGTACAACTTACCAGATATCCGATACCATTAAATCACAAGTAGAATTTAGATCGCATAATTTGCTGAAGGATGATTATCCAAGCCAATGTGATTTAATAATCTGTAGAAATGTTCTTATCTATTTTACAGAAGAGGCAAAGGACAATATATATAAAAAGTTTAATGCTTCCTTGAAAAAGGATGGTATTCTGTTTGTAGGAAGTACAGAACAGATTATACAACCACAAAATCTATCTTTTGCCACTTATAAATCATTCTTTTATAAAAAAATATAATTGGCTATAGATTATTTACGTAAGTGTTATTCCAAGTATAAGAGTTGTTAAACGGTTAGTTTTAAGTAAATCTTTAGCGAACTCTTATGGGCTTTGGAATATCACTTATTTTTTTTCACAATTTGTTGTTGATTTTTTAAATGATATCTAGTATATTGTGTATAGATACTGACAGGAAAAGGTTATAAGCCTTATTATCATGCAGTATAATTGCAAAATACATAAATGCAGAATGTATATATACCAATTCATATATACATAGAAGGGTAATGCAAAAATGCATTATGCTGTAGGCCATTGTGCATATAATGTATTGTGTATAAGCTAGTGCAAGGATTCACTATTGTACCAACGTACAAGTTAGAGTGTAATAAAGCACAGATGGGAGCTGGCAATGAAAGAATTGATAAGAGT
>DALYNO010000034.1:5848-14195 GCA_031975295.1 Anaerocolumna sp.
GTAGATGCCATGGGTGGGGATAATGCTCCATTCGAAATTATAAAAGGTGCCGTTGAAGCAGTTAACGAAAGAAAAGATATAAAAGTATTACTTGTAGGAAAAGAAGATGTCTTAAATTCAAACTTAAGTAAATATACTTATGACAAAGAGCGTTTAACTGTTATTCATGCGGAAGATACCATCACAAATGATGAAGCACCAGTAATGGCAATAAGGCGAAAGAAAGAATCTTCTGTTGTCGTTGCACTAAACCTGGTAAAGAATGGGGAAGCAGATGGTTTTGTTTCTGCCGGTAGTACAGGAGCAGTTTTAGTTGGCGGTCAATTTATTGTTGGCAGGATCAAAGGGATTGAAAGACCACCCCTAGCCCCCTTATTACCAACTACAAAAGGGGTATCCCTACTTATTGACTGTGGAGCCAATGTAGATGCCAGACCTTCACACCTTGTACAATTTGCTAAAATGGGTTCTGTCTATATGGAAAATGTATTAGGCATTAAAAATCCAAGAGTTGCAATTGTAAATATAGGTGTAGAAGAAGAAAAAGGTAATATGTTAGTAAAAGAAACATATCCTCTTCTTAAAAATTGCAATGATATTAATTTTATTGGAAGTATTGAAGCAAGAGAAATACCTAATGGCGGTGCTGATGTAATTGTTTGTGAAGCATTTGTCGGCAACGTTATATTAAAGTTGTATGAAGGATTAGGTGGAGCTTTAATCGGAAAGATAAAAGCTGGACTCATGAGTACAACTAAGAGCAAAATTGGAGCATTACTTTGCAAACCAGCACTGAAAGAAACTTTAAAATCTTTTGATGCTACAGAATATGGCGGCGCTCCTATGCTTGGGCTAAATGGTCTGGTGGTTAAAACCCATGGTAATGCCAAGAGTATTGAAATAAAAAATTCAATAATTCAATGTATTACATTTACAGAACAGAAAATTAATGATAAAATCAGAAGAAATCTTTTAGAAGAAGAATAATTAAAGTTAAGAAAGGTGAATCTTATGGAATTTGAAAAATTACAAAAAATTATTAGTGAAGTACTTAATGTGGAAGAGGATGAAATAACAATGGAGACTACATTCGTAGATGACTTAGGTGCAGACTCCTTAGATATCTTCCAAATCATTATGGGTATAGAAGAAGAGTTCGATATTGAAATTGCTAATGAAGAAGCAGAAAATATTGTTACTGTAAGTGATGCAGTTGAACAAATCAAAAACGCATTAAATAATTAAGTGTAATGAAAGCCCACTATAGGGCTTTACCCTTTTCCTCTAGGCATGCCTCTTGGGAAAGGGGTTTTTCATATATTTTTGCAACTATGCTTTTGCGCTCTAATTCGAAAAAGACAGGAGGAATTACATGAATCGGTCAGAAGAACTGATCTTAGAGAAATTAAGACATTTTGAAGATACAATTGAATACAGATTTAGGGATAGAAAGATTCTTAAACATGCACTGACCCATAGCTCCTATGCCAACGAAAAACGCATGAATAAACTTGATAACAATGAGAGACTGGAATTTTTGGGTGATGCAGTTTTAGAATTAGTAACCAGCGAATACTTATTCTTAAACAACAGTAAAATGCCTGAGGGTGATCTGACTAAATTAAGGGCAAGACTGGTTTGTGAACAAACATTAGCAGCTTGTGCAACAGATATAAAGGTTGGATCCTTTTTATTACTTGGAAAGGGAGAGGCTGCTACTGGTGGTAGAGAACGTTTATCCATTTTATCAGATGCGATGGAAGCAGTGATAGGCGCAATTTATTTAGATGGTGGTTTTACTAATGCAAAAGAGTTTATCTGTAAATATATTCTTGCTGATGTGGAGAATAAGAAGCTCTTTTTTGATAGCAAGACTATCTTGCAGGAAATCGTCCAAAGTGAATACAAAGAGCAGTTATCATACGAACTGCTCAAAGAAGAAGGTCCGGATCATAACAAGCAATTTACTGTGATTGCCTTGGTGAAAGACATTGAACTGGGCAAGGGTGTGGGAAAGACTAAAAAGGCCGCAGAACAGGAAGCCGCATACCAATCAATTATTAAAATGAATAAGAAAAAAATGATTCTGCCGGATGGAAATCTTAAGAAGGGATAATGACGGGAGCAGGTATGTATCTGAAAAGTATTGAAGTTCATGGCTTTAAATCTTTTGCCAATAAAATAAATTTTGAATTTAAGGACGGAATAACTGGTATTGTAGGACCAAACGGGAGTGGAAAAAGCAATGTTGCTGACGCAGTTCGTTGGGTACTTGGTGAACAAAGCGCTAAGCAATTGAGAGGGGCTAAAATGGAGGATGTTATATTCTCCGGAACAGAAATGAGAAAGCCCATGGGATATGCTTATGTTGCAATTACCATTCGTAATGATGATCATAAGTTGCCAGTTGATTACGAGGAAGTTACTGTTGCAAGACGTGTATACCGTTCTGGAGAGAGTGAATACCTTCTGAATGGTAATAATTGCAGATTAAGAGATGTGCAAGAACTTTTTATGGATACAGGTATCGGTAAGGAAGGTTATTCTATTATCGGTCAGGGTCAGATTGATAAGATATTAAGCGGTAAGCCAGAGGATAGGAGAGAATTATTTGACGAAGCCGCTGGTATTATGAAATTTAAGAAAAGAAAGCAAACAGCACTTCATAATCTGGAACAAGAAAAATTAAATCTAAGTCGTGTCAATGATATTTTGTCTGAAATAGAGTTACAAATAGGACCTTTGGAAGAACAATCAGGGGTAGCAAAAGAATATTTAAAACTCAGAGATGAACTTAGAATATTGGACGTTAATTTATTCCTGATTGAAAATAATAAGTTAAAAGAAAATAAACTTCTTGCAGAAGAAAATATTAAAGTAGTAAACCAGGCATTACAAACAGCCTCTGTACAGTTTGAACATATCAAAGAAGAGTTTGATAAGGTAGAACTCCAAATTGAGGTACAAAATAAAGAACTAGAAGATGAGAAGACGTTATTCAACCAGTATAAATTAGAAAAAGAAAAAAAGGAAGGGTCTGTAAAAGTACTGAATGAACAGATTCTTTCTTTAAAACAGAATGAAGTACATATTGCCTCCAGAAAAGGGAATATAGAAAAAGAACTTACTGGTAGAAATGAAGAATTAAAGAAGTATGTTCAGGATAAAAAAGAATTAGATGCTAAATTTAATAATCTGGATGAAAGACAGCTTGAAGTTTCAGGTGTCTTAGAAGAGCTTCGCAAAAACATAGGTTCCTTAACGAAACAGATTGAAAACATAAACGGTGAAATATTTGAAGCCTTAAGTGAAAATTCAAATCTGAAGGCTAATATGCAAAGGTATGAAACCATACTTGAGCAAAATAATTTAAAGAAGGTTGAGTTAAATCAAAAGCTGATCCGAAATAAAAGTGAAGAAGCTGTTTTAGAAAATGAGATTAGTGAACAAAACAACGCACTCATAGAAATCGAAGATACCATTACTGAACTAAGCCAGTCAAATGAAGAGACTGAAACTGTAATAGCAGATTTGGCTAAGGAAATGGATGGAAATGAAGTCTGGATATCCAGGAAGTTGCAAGAATTTCACAGAGAAGAATCTAGACTTGAGTCTCTAAGAAATTTAACAGAACGTCATGAAGGCTACGGTAACAGTATTAAGAAAGTAATGGAAAAAAAAGACACGGGTGTAATGGGTGTAGTTGCAGATATCATTAAAGTTGAGTCTAAGTATGAAATTGCCATTGAGACTGCCTTAGGAGGTAGTATTCAAAATATTGTTACTGATAATGAAGAAACCGCAAAAGCTCTTATTAATTATTTGAAGCAAGGTAAATTTGGACGTGCTACCTTTTTACCCTTAACCAGTGTTACCGGTAAAGAAATACAGTCATATGATAAATATTTATCCGAACCTGGAGTTCTTGGTGTTGCAAGTAAACTTGTCAAGACAGAAGAAAGATTTGCAGGCTTAATTACTAATTTACTTGGGAGAAGCATTGTAGTGGATCACATTGACAATGCCTTAAAGCTGGCTAGAAAGTATAATTATTCCCTGCGAATCATTACATTAGAGGGTGAATTATTAAGTACTGGTGGTTCCTTATCCGGTGGTGCCTATAAAAATGCTAGTAATTTATTAGGTCGACGTAGAGAAATTGAAGAATTAGAGAGTATAATACTTAATCTTCAAAAAGAAATCGCTTTATTAAATGAAAAGAAAGAGCAATTAAAAGAAACAAGATTAAATAAATTGTCTGCTCTTGAAAATGAGAAAAAGTTATTACAACAGGCATATATTAGTCAAAACACCATTAAGATGAAATTAAATCAGCTTTTAAAGCAAAAACAGGATGGTGTTATAATTTACGAAGAAATTACAAATGAGATAAAAGAAATTGATAGACAAAGCATAGAATTAAATAGTAATCTTACCTCATTAGAAGAAGCACTTACTACAAATTTAGATAAAAGCAAAGAGAATGAACTGAAAATAGATGAAATTAATAATCAACTAGGGAATAAGAAAGAACAAGAGCAAATCTATGTTGAAAAAGATGCGGCGATAAGGATTGATTTCTCAGCACTTGAGCAAAGGAATCAGAATGTACTAGAGAATATAAAGAGGATTAAGAAAGAGATGGAAAAGCTTTATGAAGAAGAACATGAGCTCTCTAAATCTATTTCTGAGTCTGTCCAAGCGGTTCTTGTGAAAGAAGAGCAAATTACTAGTACCACAAAAGATATAGAATCACTTAATGCCGATATAGCCACATTGGAAGAGAAGATTCTGAAAGAAACAACTGAAAAAGAAGAGCTATTAAAATCACATAAGAATTTCTTTGGTAAAAGGGAATCACTTTCTGTTGAAATCAATAATCTTGATAAAGAGAGCTTTAGACTTAACAGCCAATTGGAAAAATTATCTGAGCAAATTGATGAAAGAATCAATTACATGTGGGAAGAATATGAATTAACCTATCATAATGCCTTGGAATATAAATGGGAGGTAGAAGAAGATACCGCCTCAGTTAAGAAGAAGATTGGAAATGTTAAAAATACAATTAAAGCCTTAGGCGACGTAAATGTAAATGCAATTGAAGATTTTAAAAATATTTCAGAGCGATATACTTTCTTAAAGACTCAAAGAGATGATTTGGAAAAAGCAGAAGATGCTTTAATTGCCATTATAACAGAACTTGATGAGGAAATGCGCAGTCAGTTTAACCTTAAGTTTAAAGAAATTAAGGAGCAATTTGATCTGGTATTTAAAGAACTTTTTGGTGGAGGAAAAGCAACACTTGAACTAACCCAGGAAGAAGATGTACTTGAAGCAGGAATAGTAATTACTTCACAGCCACCAGGTAAAAAACTTCAGAATATGATGCAGCTTTCTGGTGGAGAGAAAGCTTTAACTGCAATATCCTTATTATTTGCAATTCAAAATCTGAAACCGTCACCATTCTGTTTATTGGATGAGATTGAGGCAGCACTTGACGATGCCAATGTTAAACGATTTGCAAAGTACTTACATAAATTAACGAAACATACCCAATTTATTATCATTACCCATAGAAGGGGTACTATGAATGCAGCAGATGTATTATATGGTATAACGATGCAGGAAAAGGGTGTATCTACTTTGGTTTCTGTTAATTTAATTGAGAATGACTTAGGAAAATAGCATCATGATTAACCTTTAATGAAAGCTGTATCGTAAGCCAGTTTACTGCATCCATGGTGATTGGTGTAAGCTTTTATGATTCTTATCCTGGCAGTATCCAAGGGCAGGTCTAGCAATGTGCATGGGTTAGTATGTTATAAAATATTTGAATGAAAGGACTGCCACGTTGATCTATTTGAACTATTTCTATGTGGCCATATCGTATTTTTATTATGGTATGAAAGGTGTAATATGGGAGAAAAGAAAGGTTTTTTTAGTAAGCTAGTAGCTGGTTTATCCAAAACCAGAGACAATATTGTTTCTGGTATTGAGTCTATATTTAATGGATTTTCTAACATCGATGATGAATTCTATGAAGAACTTGAAGAAATTCTGATTATGGCAGACTTAGGTATTAACACAACTGTTGCTATCATAAATGATTTAAAGATTAAGGTGAAAGAAAATAAAATTAAAGAACCAAAAGAGTGTAAGGAATTATTGATTCAGAGTATTATGGATCAAATGAAAGTTGGAGATACGGCATATGAGTTTGAAAATCGTAAATCCATTGTATTATTAATCGGTGTTAATGGAGTTGGTAAAACAACATCTGTTGGTAAACTTGCTGGTCAGTTAAAAGAAAAAGGGAAAAAAGTCATGGTTGCTGCAGCTGATACATTTCGTGCCGCTGCCATTGAACAGCTTACTGAATGGTCAAACCGTGCTGGTGTAGAAATTATATCACAACAGGAAGGTTCCGACCCTGCCGCAGTAATCTACGATGCAGTAACAGCAGCCAAGGCAAGAAATACAGATGTATTAATCTGCGATACGGCAGGAAGACTTCATAACAAGAAGAATCTCATGGAAGAATTAAAGAAGATTGACAGGGTAATAACTAGAGAATATCCTGATGCTTATAGAGAAACTTTGGTGGTTTTAGATGGTACAACTGGTCAGAATGCTTTAGCCCAGGCTAGACAATTTAATGAAGTCTCAGAAATTACTGGGATAATATTAACCAAACTGGATGGTACTGCTAAAGGAGGTATTGCTATAGCAATTCAGTCGGAACTTGGAATTCCGGTGAAATATATTGGAATTGGGGAACATATTGATGATTTACAAAAGTTTGATGCGAAAGACTTTGTAAATGCGCTTTTTAACTAAAGGAGATATTTCACATGATGACATTGGATAAATTTGAAGAAGCCGCGGAACTCGTCAAAAAAGTAACCTTAAGAACTAAATTAATTTACAGTGATTATTTTTCTGAGACTACTGGTAATAAGGTTTATTTAAAGCCTGAAAATATGCAGTTTACTGGTGCATATAAAGTAAGGGGGGCTTATTATAAAATTAGCACCCTTACGAAGGAGGAGAGAGGAAAAGGATTAATAACTGCCTCTGCTGGTAACCATGCACAAGGTGTTGCTTATGCTGCTAAGTTATACAAAGCAAAAGCTATTATAGTTATGCCTACGACCACTCCTTTGATTAAAGTAAACCGCACAAAAAGTTACGGTGCAGAAGTAATTCTACATGGAGATGTATATGACGATGCATGTCAGTACGCCTTGAATTTAGCAAAGGAAAAGGGATATACCTTCATTCATCCATTTGATGATGAAGTTGTATCTACAGGTCAAGGTACCATTGCTATGGAAATATTTCAAGAACTCCCTACTGTTGATATCATTTTAGTTCCCATTGGTGGAGGCGGACTGGCAGCAGGCGTTTCAACTTTAGCCAAGTTATTAAATCCCAATATAAAAGTAATTGGAGTAGAACCTTTAGGTGCTAATTGTATGCAGGAATCAATAAAGGCAGGTCACGTGGTTACCTTACCTTGTGTAGAAACTATAGCAGATGGTACTGCAGTTAAAACACCGGGAGCAAATATATTTTCTTATATACAAAAAAATATTGATGATGTTATTGCAATTGATGATCATGAATTGATTGTTAATTTTTTAGATATGATGGAAAATCATAAAATGGTTGTAGAAAATTCAGGACTTCTTACTGTTGCAGCCTTAAAACATTTAGACTGCAAGAACAAGAAGATAGTATCCATATTAAGTGGCGGTAATATGGATGTTATTACTGTTTCATCTATCGTACAACATGGGTTGATTCAAAGAGGAAGAATTTTTACCATTTCTGTTTTACTGCCTGACAGACCAGGTGAGTTGGTGAATGTTGCCAATATTATTGCGGCTAATCAAGGCAATGTAATCAGATTGGACCATAATCAGTTTGTGAGTATTAACAGAAATAGTGCGGTGGAACTTACAATCACTATGGAAGCCTTTGGACATGACCATAAGGAGAGTATTGTAAAAGCTCTTAAGGATAAGGGATATAATCCGCAGACTGTACAGCCTAAGAATACATATAATTAAATTTGGTGATTCATGATATTGATAATATCAGTGTAAGGTTTATAAAAACATGAGTCAGCCTTTTGTTTAGGCTGTGATACTTGATAATATCAGAGTAAGGTTTATAAAATAGGAGTCAGCCTCTTGTATAGGCTGTGATACTTGATAATATCAGCGTAAGGTTTATATAAACATGAGTCATGCCTTTTGTTTAGGCTGTGATACTTGATAATATCAGCGAAAGGTTATAAAAACATGAGTCATGCCTCTTATTCAGTCTTCATGAACTCGTCAAG
>DALYNO010000034.1:14295-15487 GCA_031975295.1 Anaerocolumna sp.
TGTAGTGCTGATATTATCAAGCAGATTAAGTTTATTGAAGAAATAGGTCGACTTGGGGGATGTCTGCTATTATGGCTTAGTCGAATATGAATAGCTCTTCAATGGGGGCATTTACGGCTCTTGATATATCGATAGCTAGTTTGAGGGAGGGGTTGTATTTCTCCGCTTCCAGCCGAATGATGGTTTCCCGTCGTACGTTTACTTTGTTAGCTAGTTCTTCTTGGGTCATTCCGGCTAGTTGGCGGTATTTTTTTAGATTACATTTAAAGTCAGACATGGCTCACCTATAGTTTTTCTAATTTGTAAAATTTCATAGCATATATTATTATCAGTGATGAAAAGCACAAGGGTATGATTATTAGTAATATTTCTTTTGTTATTCCGCTTGTCAGTGTGCTTAAATAAAGTATTGCAAATTCAAAAACAGCAATATCTAAGGTAAATGCTTTTGCAACCTTTGAATTCTCTACATATCTTTCATCTAACATTTCTCTAGATATTTTACTAATCCAGAAATATGCAAAGAATCCGAATGAACCAAAATAACTTAAAAAAATTGGATCATGATTAATAAAATATTGAAATCCTAAAAATCCTGTAAATCCTAAATAGCCCATATATTTGCTTATTTTCCGACCTGACATATAAACCTTGTATGATGTATTTAGTATCAAATACATCAATACTCTCCTTTCCATTTCAATTTTGTTATAATCAATAGTAACACTGTGGACTTTTTATAATAAATCTATAGCTTTGACTATTTAAAGGAGTGTATTGCCACAGTTTTATCTAAATCATTTATAGTTGGATAAGTCTTTGAACTTTCATGTCACGCAAGTCTATGATGATAAAACTAGGTGGTCAAACACAGTGATTATTTACTAAGGAGTTGATCTAATGATTTATGTTGGCATTGATATTGCCAAGCAAACACACTATGCATCCATCATTAATACCGATGGCGAAATCCTTGTTAAACCATTTGACTTTTCTAATGATCATGATGGTTTTCAAAAACTACTCAAGTATTTAGATTCCTATTCTAAAAATGAACTCTACATTGGTATGGAATCTACTGCTCATTATGCAGAAAACCTTACTAGTTACCTTTTGACAAGGGGATTTCGGATTTGTATTATCAATCCCATCCAGACTTTCTCTCTTAGAAAATCTAACATACGTAAAACCA
>DALYNO010000035.1:0-15260 GCA_031975295.1 Anaerocolumna sp.
TCTCCAAAGTTTGATGCCCAGGAATCAAAATGATAAATACCCATTCTCTCTAAAGCATTCTTTTGCAAATATGATTGCATAACATACATTTCATAAGGTAGGCAACGCCACGCCATACTAACTTTCGTCAGCGGTCTTGGCGTAACCCCCTCCAGAACCGTGCTTACACCTCTCGATGTACACGGCTCGCCATCTTTCCATTATTTAAGTGTTTATGTTCGTTGCCTTTTCAAAACATAGTGGGCATAATGCTAAAGACTTACGTCTCTTTCCAATCATCAGTGCTTCAAATTCATTGTCTGCATTTAGGTCTTTCAACCGTTTTACATGGTGCATATATATCTTAACTGTACTTGCACCACATCCTTCGCATTTTCCACTTTTGATTCTTCCCGCAAGACTTGTTGATTTTATCTGCGTTCTGTACTGTGGCATAATATCTGCATATTGTGGAGCGTCGCATTTATTACGTTTAAAACCGTCATTATAAAATTCACAACGCTTCATTCCACTTTTTGTCATATAGTTCACACCAAAGTCGCTGTTTTCACTGCGGTACTTCTTAAACATTTTCATCACTGATGAATCATGCTTAGCCTCAAACTCCCTCTTTAACTTCCGAATCCGCTGATAACCAAAATCCATTGGATCAAGTCCGGCACGCCGTATTCCTTCTTCAACAGACGTCTCCGGATAATGAGAAAAGAGTTCTCTCTCAAAATCAGGAGCAATACAGGTGCCTTTTCCGTTATCCGTTCTGGTAAACCTTCCTGATGCAAGAAGTGGGTTTTTCTCCCTGTAGTCTGCCATTAAAGCTATTTCAGTGTTCTTGTAAACTGGATAACCACCATTTTTAAAACCAATAATCAAAGTTTTGTAATAATCCGAACCAGTCAGTTCTTTTCCAAGACCACTTTCTTCTAAAATACGGACTAATGTACCTGCATCCTGATTTTGACGCCATTCTTTGTAAAGCCTAACTCTGAGCTCAGTTGAAAGCATTAATGTATAAGAATCAACCTTACGCACATGTGAATTTGTTCTCAATTGCTTTTCACCCTTGTATCCTCCTGAATCACTGCAATAAAAAGCACCCAGACAATGGGTGCATCAACTGTCATGTTGATGTCCATCATCTGGGTACCAGTTTAGAGGTTGAGTCTGAGTTCCAAAAAAATAACAAAAAAATACTCAAAAAAGTTCCAAAAAAATGAACGGGGAATCCAAAGACATAAAATAAAATTTTCATAGCTTATTCCTCTCTAGTTGTTGTATATTATAGAAAACAATTGGTTATACAATTAATTTATTAATTAAGAACATTTTTTATATTCGTCCTGTGATAATCGCCTTATCTATAAGATAACCGATACTATTGTTATCTAACATGCTATCTTTGTATTTTATTTGAATACTTTAACTCATCATATCTATATCAAGAAATTCTATTGTTTCAATTTTAGATAACGCCATTATCACGTTATTCAAACATTTTTGGCAGTACATATTTGCTTGTCTGATTTTTATACTTCTTGCCTTCATCTTCAAATCACTCCTTATAATTAATATAAAATTTCATATGATATATCTTATTTATTATCTTTTCCTATGAATAGTATAATTGACTATTATGTAAGTTATATGAATATTGTTGATTAAACTTTATATCCAAGTCATAAATTTTTATTCGAAAGAAACAGATTTATCATGGTAAAACCAATAAGGAATTTTATGTTGCTTCCGTGTATATTTTTATATAAATATCACATAATAAATATTGTAAGTCAAAAATTTTGTAAAGGAGTGTATATTATATGGCATTAACTATGGAGACAACAAAATATCAAACTTGCATAGATGCTTGTAATAAATGTGCTCAGGCATGTTATGAATGTTTCAATGCATGTCTAAATGAGCCTGATTTAAATGCAAGAAAGAACTGCGTAAGCATGTTGGCGGAATGTGCAATGATGTGCCAGATGTCAGCTTCAACCATGTCAATGAATGGACAGTATTCAAAAGATCACTGTGCACTTTGCGCTAGTATTTGTGACAGCTGTGCAAAAGAATGTAACATGTTTAAAGATGATCACTGCAAGGCATGTGCACAGGCATGTCAAGACTGTGCTGATGAATGCAGAAAAATGGCTGGTATGTAACAGCTAAATAAAAAATCAGTAGTATATTTTTGCTACTGATTTTTTATATTTATTGATTACTTGTATAAATACTCCCTAGTCCATGGGAGTTCATTTGCTAAGCCCTTGGAAAAAACAAACTGATGTATATCAATATTACCTGCACTAAAGGAAGCTATACAAGCATTAAGATAGAGACTCCACATTCTTATAAAAGTTTCATCTTTCATTTTACTAATGCTGGGAGTGGAATTTTCAAAGTTTTCAGTCCAGTTTTCAAGTGTTCTGGCATAATGCCTCCTCAAACTTTCCAGATCAATAAGATGGAAGGATTCATCAGAAATGTTACTGATAAGTTCTGACACGGAAGGTACATATCCGCCTGGGAAGATATATTTTTCAATCCAACGATTGGTTCCCCCTTTCAGGCTTGTAATACAGTGCAATAAGGAAAGTCCACCATTATTTAATAGTTTATTTACCGTTTTGAAATATTCGAGCAGGTATTCTTTTCCGACATGCTCTATCATACCGACACTAACGATCCGGTCAAAAGATCTGTCTTTAATTTGCCGATAATCTAAAAGTCGTACTTCAACAAGATTTTCAAGACCTTCCTCTTTAATTCTTTTATTGGCTTTCTCCATTTGCTCAGAGCTTAAAGTAATACCCATTGCTTTAACTTTATATTTTTTTGCAGCTAATATAATTAATTCTCCCCAACCACAGCCTATATCAAGTAAAGTATTTCCTTCTTTTAGATTTAATTTTTTTAATATATAATCAACTTTATTTGCCTGTGCCTGATCCAGTGTATCATCTTCATCCTTAAAATATCCACAGGAATAGGTCATAGTTTTATCCAGCCATAATTGATAAAAATCATTCCCGATATCATAATGATAGCTGATATTATCTTTACTTTTTTGCAAAGAATTCTTTACCGGATTTACAAGCTTACTAAACTTTCCCTTGTATCTTAAAAAGCTTTTCGGATTATTATAGATAGCCTCTATGACATCCCTGATGTTTCCGACAATCTCAATCCGCTTATGCATATAGGCTTCTCCTAAAGTAACGGATGGATTAGTTACAATATCAGAGATAGGTAGGGGTTCATTGAAAATAATGTTAAAATTACTGTCTCCCATACCAAAAGTAATTTCTTCACCATCCCAGAATCTTATGGTATAGGTTTCAGAAAATAGATTTCTGAATAAGTTTTTATAAACTGTCTTATCCATATGAGCTGAATAAGCAGCTATTCCACTTTTAGCAAATATATTAGACCACCTCATTCTATTTTTTTATTAGTTTTACCATATTAGTAATAAATATCCATGTTATATAAAAATAGTATTAAATCTTCAGAAAATTAACACATTTGTAGAAATAATTATATAAATACGGAATTGATGGCTGATGAAAATGTCGGATATGAATTGAAGACCTGATAGCAAAAGTCAGTGAAGCAAGAACAATTCAGAATGATGTAATAGAAAAAAGCATGGAAGGCAGAGGATTGTAACGGAAATAAAGAATTCTTCAAAGAATCTGGAGGAAAGTACCGAACAACTGAATATGGCAACCGAAAAATCTAATCAGGTTATGGATAATATCGGTGTTTCGGTAGGAGACATTACAAAAAATATTGAACAGGTAGTTTCCTCGATAGAGCACATCAGTAATTATAATTTACTTCCCGTATTTATGAACTTTAGTATTGGAATAAGTATATTCGGTTATCAATCAGGCCAAATCCCAAGTTTGCATTTGGATATATTTCTGTTCCTAATCTATTGGCGGAATTGGTTATCATATATCTTACTATAGTACTGTTCATATTAGGAAGATTGCCATTAACGATACCCCATTCTAAATATTGTGCTACTATCCCAGCAACATGGGCAGTGGCTATACTGGTGCCTGAAAAAGGTGCTATTGTACCATTGAGCGTGTGAGCCATGATATTTACTCCTGGCGCCGTAATATCTGGTTTTGGCATATTCAATGCATTAAAACCTCTGCTTGAGAATGGATCTAAAGTTCTTTGAGGAGGATTATAAGAAGAAGCGGTTATAATGCCTAAACCATTGCCTGGCTGGCAAATGGTCGTATAAGGATTAGCATTATTGAAATAAGTTCCATTCGATATAAAATTACTGATGGGGAGCCATATATGGAATGTACTTAACAATTTGTTCTGTGTTGATATTCTAAACTTCCATATTCCTTCTTGTATATTTTTAAAGCGGAATACAAATAATTTCTCTCTGGAATTAGCTTCACTGAGGATATAATCTACATAGATTTTGGCAGAGGCATATTCAATGACAAAACTATTTTTCACATTATTGCCCATATCTATATTATAGATTAGTTCCCCGGAGGGGGCGTATATATCTATTATCAATAAATCAGAGGGGTATCCCCATAACTCCATAGTAAAATTTTTATCTTCAGGACCAATATTCAGCTCCACTAAATTACTATAATCAGGTGGTATAATCTCACCGTAATAGTGATGATTTTGATTTCCTTCATTACCAGCAGGTATGATTATAGCTTTTCCTGTTAAATTACCTATCTCATACAGATAATTGCTTATGATATCATTTCCCGTATGAGAGCCTTGCGAAGATCCGATACCTGTACATATTACAATTGGTCGGTTTTCTCGGTTTGCGATTGCCAATAAATATTTAATGCCCATCATGAAATCATTTTCCTGATAACAAATTGCATCTTCCGGTATACCAAAAAAATCTTTTAAATATGGCTTGGCGGGCTTTAATTTTACGATAACCAATTCGGAATTTATAGCATCTCCGGCAAATTGTTTTTTTTGATCATAAAATGCGGCAGCAATTCCGGCCATGGCGGTACCTTCCCCAATGTTATCGGTACTTGGGACAATATTATGTGGGTTATCAGAATTTATCGCAGTATTAATCTGATCACGATTATATTCGGTACCATAATAGTAACCATTCGGATTATGGTTGCTTTCAATTGTCTGGTCCCATATTGAAATAATTTTAGAAGTTTTATCCGGATACTGGAAGACAGGCATGGTATAAACTATCCCTGTATCTACAATCCCAATAATTACGCCTTTCCCTGTAAGAGTTTCGCTTGGTAATTGATGTAGAGTAAAACCTGGTACATTTTCAGCTTGAATATAAGTCATGATCCCATAGCATTTAGGCATTGAAGAATAGCCAAATCGATAAATACCATTTTCTGTTATTTCATTTACCGGAATATGCAATATGGCCAATTTATCGTTTATTAAGTTGTATGAGTAATTTGGGTTACTTTCCAAAATATCCATATTTCCGTTATACGCTATTATTAAGTCAGCATATTCATTGCTTGTAATTTTATATTTTTCATTATTATTCATATCATACCCTGAATAAATTTTATTACTATATTGTATGCTTTTAAGATAATTATATGACTTACTAGACTTATATAACTTCCCATACTTGCGAAGTACAAAAGCTATAAAGAGAACTTTATAGTAAAATATTTTCGGTATGCATAAAGGAGGAACAACCTAATCATAAGTAGTATTGGAGAAGCTTTTAAAGAGTCATATAACTCAATACAGTAAAGCTATTATTGAGAGTTAATATCCGGTAGATAATAGAGCGGTTACGATGAAAGCATACTTATTGATAAAAAATGAGAAAAATCGAATTCAATGATAAAACAGTCGATACAGATAAATATGTTATGGAATAAAAAAGCTACCTTGGCATTATTGAAAATGTATAATCCTATTATTACAGGCAAGGTAATGACATTTTTGGGTATCGGTCATCACAAACATACTAAGCCTAAAAAAGTTTCAAGCGTATAAAATTGAAAGGAATGTAAAGAATATATTATGGCATAAAGTATAATCTATAGAAAAGACACGGAGAAAGAAATTTGGCTTTGGGAACTGTTAAACTAACCGTTTTGGAGATGTCCTGCAGCTATTGTATAATAAAACAATAATTCGGTAGGATTCAAACGGTGTTGAACAGGTAATTGTTGATTTAATAAGTATAAAGTATCACAAAGGGAGGCGATGAATATGATGGGTTACGGCAGTTATGGATATGGAATGATGGGTTACGGCTGGGGATGGCTTATGATGATAGGAATGTGTATTCTGGTGGTTCTAGGTATTATTGCCTTGATCCGATATCTTCGACAATCAGCTCGGCCAGACGATAGTCAGGCTGCGTTCAAACAAAATATATTATAATACTCTAACCAAATATTAAACTACTCACAATTTATCAGTGAAATTTTGCTCCTTTTTTTTCTGATAACAAACTAATCTATCCTTTCCAAATTCTTTCGCTCTATATAAAGCTATATCACTTGCTCTTAATAGATTAACAATAGACTCAGCATCATCAGGAGTAGAAGCTAATCCAGCAGAAACTGTAATTCCTGAATAAGGTGTATTATCACAATCCCTGATATTCTCTACAATTCTATTACCAATTTTCAAAGCTAATTCTTTTGAACACTCATCTAAAATAACTATCAATTCTTCACCGCCATATCGATATGCTTTATCAATGTTCCGAATGCTACCTTTAATTGTTTTTGCCACATTTTTTAATACGTTATCGCCTGCTTCATGTCCATAGGTGTTATTAAATTTACTAAAATCATCTATGTCCAAATAAATCACAGTGTAAGTTGAGCTGTTATTCAGACTCTTTATATCTTCTTCAAAAGCATATCTATTATATAATTCAGTTAATTTATCTATTCTTATTTCCTGTTCAAGTTTTTGTTTATCTACTTTTAGAATACTGTACCTATGTATAAAAAACAATGTAAATAACGAATTGATTAAACCATAAATAATTCCAGTTGAAACACAGTGTATTAATAAACTTTCGCTAGTCGACATAAAAATCAAATAAAATGTATATCCGCAAACAGCGCCCAATAATATCATGGACAAAATAACTATAGCAGTGAATTTTTTATTCATATTCGCTCTCCTCATTTGTTATCATCATTCAATAATTTTTCTATTACTAAAAAAGCGTCAACGATTCTAGCATCAAACTGTACTTGTTTATTACGCAATATTTCATCGACTGCTACCTCATGTTGGAGTTTTTTTCGATAAGGTCTATTAGATGTCATCGCATCATATGTATCTGCCACTGATATTATCTTAGAACACAGCGGAATTCTTTCTCCACTAAGCTTATCCGGATATCCGTTGCCGATATATCTTTCGTGGTGATGCATGATTATGGGCAGAATATCATCTAGAAACTCTATAGCTTTAAGTATATTTACCCCCATTTCAGGATGCTTTTGAATTATAGCGAACTCTTCGTCCGTAAGTTTACTGTTCTTTAACAGAATATGATCAGGAATTCCTATCTTACCTATATCGTGGAATAAAGCGGCGTATTCCAGTTTTTTCATCTCATCCGCTGACAAGCCAAGATTTTCACCTATAAGAAGAGATATTTTTGTTACTCTTTCCGAATGCCCAGCGGTATATGCGTCTCTGGCGTCGACTGCATTTGATAATGCTGATATAGTGTTCCTATATGAGTCTGAAAGCTTTTTATAAGCTGTTTCGATCTCTGCTTTTTGATTTATTAGTTCATTGTTTTGATTCCTTAATGTCTTTGATGCTGAATACAAGATTCTTATTAACAACAAAAAGAGTACCAGCAATCCACCAGACATAGTCAAAATTATTTCTTTTAAAAGCATATCCACATGTGATTTAATAACCACTTCCGGGATTTGAAGCATTAGTACTCCTGCAATGTTCTCTTTATATTTTATTGGAACATATAAGTTGAATACTCTTGTATTAATTACATCATTAATAGAATAAGCTTTGGAGATATAATATGTTACCTTACTTTCCAGTATCATATCAACACCACTAAGATCATTTGCAGTTATTGTCTCTGAGGACTGTCTGTTTGTTAATACTATTTTCTTCTTATTATTAAACATGGTATATGATTGGGGCATATACAGGCTCAATGATCTATTGATATTTTCTTCCAGAAGCATTTGCTTAGCGTTATCAATATTATTATCAAAATCAGATTCTACTAAAATACTTTCATTTATACTGTCCACGGCAATTTGAGCGGCACCATATAAATTTTGATGATAATCATTTTTAATATGATTCGATATGACAAACGATAAAACGGCGCCAATTAAAATAAAAGTAATAAGACTGTATAGTGTAAATGTTTTTACTAATGAATACTTTTTCATTAATACCTCAATCCCTTAAATATATAGTAAAGTGGGCGACTGTTAAGTGCCCACCTTGTTGTATCATAAAATATTTTACTAATAATTTTATATATACTATTTTTCTGCCTCAATCTCAGTTGTTTGAAAGTACTGAATCATCTTATTAAGATTTTCTGTCATCATCAGAAGAGGATTAGATACAGCACTTATCTCTTGAATTGCAGCTATTTGCTCGCCAATATTACCATTTATATTATGTGCGGACTGTGCTACATCCTTTGAATTAATCACGGCCTGATCCATATGTTCTGAAATATTTTCAGCGGAATTTGCCTGTTCTTCTGATTGTACTGAAATCTTCCTTATCTTTTCAGCCAATTGAGCAATACTATCAAGAATAATAGTTAAATTAGTATCGGCCACTAATGCAGCCTGATTTCCTTCAATTACTTTTTTCTCTGTAATTGTTATGCTCTGTACTGCTATGTTTGTTTTATTTTGTACTTCGATTATTGTATTCTCAATGTCGGCTGCTGCAACCGCACTGCCATCCGCCAATTTTCTCACTTCTTCAGCCACAACCATAAAACCTCTACCATGTTCACCTGCTCTAGCTGCTTCTATTGATGCATTAAGGGCTAAAAGATTGGTCTGTGCGGCAATATCCTTAATCACAGTTATTATATTATCAATTTTACCTGAAAGTACTTGTAGATCGTCTATTGTTACATGTACCTCATTTGTCGATTTCTCGATATCTTTTGTATTATGTATTAATATATCGACTGAACTTCTACCTTTTTTTGCTGACTCAATAAGAGTATTAGATTCTGTATTTGCTTCCTGGGTTAATTTTGATACTTCATCAGAATTAATAACTATATTTTTTAAATTACTACTGATATGTTCTATCGAAGAAACCACTTGCTCAATATTATCTGTAATGGCACCTACCGAAACTCCTATTTCATCCATAACCTGATTCGATTCTTCTGTTGCCATATTTAATTGTTCTGTACTTTCTTCCAAACCCATTGAAGATTTCTTGATTTCAGATACAATTTCACTTAGTTTCTCACCTGTATTATTAAGGGAATTCACAAGCATGCCAATTTCATCATTAGCCATTCGAATATCAATTCTGCTATTCAAGTTCCCTTTTGATAATTCATCGGCGAATCGTACTGATCTTTTTAAAGGCTTGATTACCGACGCGGCCATTCTACTCATTATGAAAGCACCGGCAATTAAAGCAAAAAATATAATTCCAATAAAGATCAAAAATGATTTATTATATGTACTATTACTGTTTTTAAAAGTATCATCGGCTTCTGCCAATTCATGCTGTGATAGTTCTGTAATCATTGTGTCTATTTTATCAAATGCCTTGGCACTGTTTTGAGAAAGTGCTAGTGCCTCATCCTCACTACCTGCCATACTTTTATCAATTACTTCACTCTGGATTTTTTTTACATCATTAACTTTACTAATCAATGCTTCAATCTCGGCCTCGTTACCTTCACCTGCCATCAAATCCATATATAAATTTAAATTTTTGATAATTCCATCTGTATATGTTTCATCCAAGTGCATAGTGTGTTCCATTTTTTCATCTTTTGTTTTTGATAAAAGAACATTCTTTTCTGCTCTCTGAGCTTTGATAATATTATAATGAGCATCTTTCAAATAGTATATTCCTTTTAACCTGACATTATAAATTTCCTTTACATTGTTATTAATTGATTTCATTTCATAAAGGCCAAACACTCCCAAAAACACCATGATAATCATAATAGCAGAAAATCCTATCAATAATTTTTTTCTAAATCCCATTTTTGTTGTCCTCCCTATTATAATTAGATTCATATACTTTTTTGTCGCTTTTAATATTATAGCATAAATATATGTAATTTTCATGGAGATTTTGATATTTTATGAATTTTCAAAAGAATTCATTTACCTCGCATGTTTGGATCTTAGTTGTAAAAATGATATTTCTTTTCTTAAAAGCTTTCTTGTTCCAGCTCGGCAGTTAGTTGCTTAGAGCATATAAGTAATTTACCTAACGCAATTTCAGTATTATGAAATTAAAAATACTATTATGAGTCCCTTATTATCACAACATCATTATGAGCGTGTTGCTCATTACAAGTCTGGCACACTCATAGTATATACAATATTTTAGTATATATAATTTTGATTATCTTGGTATTGTCAATATGAATTTACTACCTTTAGTTAAATCAGATTCTACAATAATTGTACCATGAATGATTGTCATATTTTCATTTGCTACATAAAGGCCAATACCGTCTCCTGCCGATCCAATTGATATATCCTTTTTATAATAGGCGTCAAAAATTTTAGCTTGATCTTCTTTACTTATTCCCGGACCGTTATCTTCTATTGCTAAGATAATACTATCAGAATTTACATGGTAGGATACAGATACATTACCATTTGGTTCAGTAAATTTATACGCATTCGTCAGTATGTTGTATATAGCCTGGCTTAATCTATATTTATCCGTTTTTATCGATACTTTTTCGTGATCTGTGATTTTAAAATCTATTCCTTTTTTTTCAAATTGTGCTTTTAAACCATTAACAATCTGCTTAACGAGCTGGCTAAATTCAAATTCTTCGATATTTAATGTCGTCTCCAATTTTTCTGCATCAATCATACTGCTCATATTTGTAATAATAGCTGTAATGTTCTCAATCTGATTTTCACATACCCTGATTTCCTCAGGAACCATATCAATTACCCCATCCTCGATTCCTTCCAGATGTGTCCTTAAGATAGTTAGAGGCGTCCTAGTCTGGTGTACTAGCTGATCAATAAGAGCTTTCCTATTTTTCTGTTTCAACTTTAACCTTGATTGTAATGTTTGCAAGCTCTGTTGGATTACTCTAATTTCTTTCACTTTTGACTGACGAGAGGGTGTATCATTTCCAATATCAATATTTTGTGCCATCTCGGCAGTCTGAATTAAATCCTTACTCATCCGATTACTAATAATCATTCCAATAATAACTGCAAATATAAGCACGATACCGATGGAGTATAGGCTATTTTTCAAAAGAGACGATTGAAACATCCATGTCGCAAATGAATTTTCAGCTGAACTATATTTTGTAATGTTAACTTGGCCTATTACTGTATTACCATAGATGATCTCGGTATGGTCCACTTCCTCATACTGAGAGTCTCTCATTCTCCCCATCATATTACCCATCATGCCACTCATCGTACCACTTGTTACATATGATTGAACATCCGCACTTACATCAGTTATTAAAACACCGTTATTATCATATACCTTTATTCTGGTTATCGGATCCACAAGATGAGTTTCTAACTCTAAAGCTATCTGATTTTCAGAATAATTTTCATCTTTTAATGCTCCTGATAAGTATTCTACAATCTGATTTAAATGCTTATCATAATTATCTTTCATATAATCTTTGAAGTACTGATTTGTTAAAATACTTAGAATCAATGAGTTAATAATGACAGATAGAATTGCTATTATTACAAGTACCAGAAGCCACTGTTTTTTTATCGTCATATCTCCTCACCTCCAAATATATAACCTGCTCCATACTTTGTAATAAGTATTTTGGGAGTTTTCGGATCATCCTCTATTTTTTGTCTGATTCTCTTGATAAAGCTATCTATGTTTCTGTCGTAGCCTTCATAATCATCTCCATATGCCAGTGTAATTAACTGCTCTCTGGTCAAAATCTGCCCTTTGTTTTTGAATAAGACAAACAACAGCTTATATTCAGCTGTTGTAAGTGTTATTTCATTTCCGTTTTTCAACAATTTCATTCCTTTGGTATGAAGGCTTAAATCTTTAAAATGATATACAATTTCATCTGTTTCATTGTATATTCGCTTTAGAAATACCTGGATCCGCTTCATCAGTTCTCTGGGGCTGAAGGGTTTTATTACATAATCATCAGCTCCGATCTCGAAGCCTTTTAGACGATCTATTTCTTCTTGCTTTGCCGTGAGCATAATCACAGGCACATCCGATATTTTTCTAATTTCCTTTAATACCTCAAACCCATTAACACCCGGCATCATTATATCCAACAGGACAAGGTGAAAAATCTGATTTCCAAACAATTCGAGAGCTTCAAACCCATTGCTTGCTACTGCTACTCCGTAACCCTCTTTCGTGATGTACTTCATTACTATATCACTAATTTCTTTTTGGTCTTCTACCAACAAAATTTTGTAAACCATCTTTTCACCCCGTCCAGTATTTATAATTCTTCTATTTCTTATTTATTATATCTTTTCGCCTGAGATACTCTTCTTCCGTGATGTCGCCCTGCACATATTTCATTTTCAAATTCTCTGATGCAGCATCGTACGATGTCTTTTTCTTACTATTATAAAGTACAAAATAGAAAAGTAAAGAAATTGTTATTATCACTCCTAAGGTAGTCAGTATTCCCCATCCATTGTTCATAAATCTAAAGCAGCTTGCACTTCCATAATATCCGTTACTAAAATATCCGTTCATCATAAAGATTCCTCCTTTAATATCTTATTGTTTTTTTCATTCTCTCAAAAGTTTCTTCATTAATTTCGCCGTTTACATAGCGTTCTTTCAACATATCTTCCGGTGAGTGGTCATTATGAAACGTGGTCTTTGTTGTTTCATGATCACGAAACCAATAGAAAATTACCGCAATTATAAGAATCCAAAAGAATATCATCATATTATTTTACCTCCTGTGTTTTTTTAGCCTTTACAAAATGATTTATCTATAGCAGCCAGCTGCACTACCCATGGAATTATACCTCGCAATCGTCCCTTCTTTTCCGAAACTATTCATCATCCCGACCATATTTGTATAACCATAATCATTCATAATATCAAGCATCTTTTGATAATCCTCATCTGAAAGATTATTCATGAAATTATTCATGTCTGTGTAATTACCATCTTTCATATCCTGGACTAAGTCACCATATCCGTACTGCTCCATCATACTGTACATAGAATTTCCTATGGTACTATTGTTGATGTCGCTACTACTAATCTCCGTAACATTCCTATTACTGTTATTCTCCTTTGCAAATGCAATGGTGGTTGTTCCTAACGCCAGAACTAATGCCGTTGCTATTAGTAATTTTTTGATAATCATATTATTGATCTCCTTTTCTTTGTTGGATGTTTATTTGCTTCGTTACTATATTTATATTTTAGGTTATAATTATGGTTGAAATATGGACAGAAAATAAATTCATTCAAACAGACTGTCATAAAAGATTTAGTATCCTTTATGACAGCCATGCATTATTCATTTTATTCCTTTAATTATAAAAAGTCTTAATTGTGGTTTTATCTAATTATTTTCTCACAAGACTTCTTTGTATTTCTACAACAACATTCATTCAAATTTCTTTTGATATTTTAAGCGCCCTTCCAAATTTATTTTAATTCTACCTTTTTGATACCTTCTTGATAACTCTCATATATTTGCCATCACGAATATCATATCAATAACCATGTGCAGGAGTAAATTCCATAATTGACCCCCCCCTTCGGGTCAAAAAACGGAATTTAAATTTTCACTTTACGACACGATAAAAAAATGCTCATTCAATTCTATCTCAGATATATCTTTAAACCCACAATTTTAAGTTCCTGTATTTCATCATTTACTATCTAACCTATGATTAACTGGCGGACCCCAATCACTTTCTCTCTTTATCCATTCGACAACAGCAATTTTCCCACCGTTAATTAGGATACGTTTTATTTCATTAAGAAACGTGATTTTGTCATCAATTTCATGCAAAACAGTGCAAACAAATGCATACCCATTACTGGCGATGTTGCTCCAGAAGCCATAATCAGAGCGGAGGATAGTGCAGGTCCGATACAGAGAGTCTATGCAGAACTAAAGGTAAATCCCATAACAAGTGCTATGAGAGTTTTCTTCACACTCTCATAGTACTTGTTTTCACTTAAATCAAGCAAATTTGGTGAATTCAAATTTGCGCCTATTTAATAATCATTACTGCCCATGATTATCACTAGGTTATAGAATTGCTATCATTCAAGCAGAATGGAGTATATAAGAATAATTACTCATATACTCCATTTTCATTTCCCTTGTTGTTTTAATCCACCAAAAGAACAGCATGCTTTTTAGACATGTTCTCAATTAGTTATCGTTTCATACTATCTGTTGTAAAAATTCTGTCTATGTTGCCGATTCAAAGATATCATTTGCTTTATTCTTCATCTGATTTTCTTTCAAAAGCCTAATTAGCTCCATTACATTCTCATCTTGCGTCAATGTAGTATTCATTTTCTCCATATAACTTTCCTCCATTCTATATTAGGCGATGCTTTCGCATCGCCTAAATCAATAAGTATCTTTTAGCGAAATGGTGTCTCTCTCTCCGGTTGTACAACATTCACTACCACCTTGTCTTGTGCCTGCATCTGTGTGGCAGTTTCCATCTTATCCTTTGCCTCCTGATATGACGAAATCAATTCCCCATATAATTTCTCACGCAATTCCTTTGTTACTGGATAACAAACATCCTGATAGACCGCCTTCTGATTCTCATCCACCTGCTTTGTACGATACGATGGCATTGCAACAAATAGACTCTCTTCTTTTCCTTGAAGAATGGATACATTATTTACAATAAAGCAATCCTCAAAATAAATGCGTGCTAGTCCTCGGATATTACTTCCTTCTCTTTCAAATGGAGTTACTGAAACTGAAAAACTAGGCATCTCTGTTCCCTCCTGGCTCTTCACTTCTTCAGTTTTATCTGCACACTTTGCCTTCTCAAAAGCATCTAAGATATTGTCATAAAGTT
>DALYNO010000036.1:0-15239 GCA_031975295.1 Anaerocolumna sp.
AACAGATATAATTAACCTGGGTATTAAATATCCTTCCACCAATTGCACCTGCTCCTACTGAGACCACATTATTCATACAAATGCCTGATAAATATTCGATATAGTGATTATCACAACGATTGGTCATCATATCAACGCCATTATAAGCACCTCGCAAGGATACATTAACAATAAATATATTTTCTCCTGCTCCCGTAATTGCGTATGGATATTCTCTTGGAGCTGTAAAATCCTGTTCAGGATAATCAAATACAATTCCCCTAATACCACTGTTAGCTTCTAATGTAACTGCAGACTTATTTTCTCCTGCCACACTTCGTATACGAAGTATGGTACCAATTCTAATTGGATTTCTTCCAACGTCAATAGCACCTCTTAATTCTACCCCTTCTGGCACTATTATACTTTTCTTCAGGCAATATTCCCCTGGCGGTAAAAATACAATACCACCGCCCTCAGATTTAGCTTGATCCAAAAGCATTTGCAGCTCCTTCGTAATATCCGACTTATCATTAACGTCAAGAGAGGCTGTATATAACTCATTTCTTGCTATTTTATTAACTGGTTCCATACAATCTGGTGGGGGATTATATGTTTTTAATTCTTTCACTTCCTTTGTAATACTCACCATACCTTGGGCTGCGTTCTTCACTTGCAATTCATGTGCAAACTTAGTCCCATTTAACACAATTCCTACGGCATCACCTTCCAGAACAATCTGAGCTGGTTCACTGTTTACCTTAGCTTTAGTAAACATCAAACTACCTTCATTGGAATATATTTGGCCTTTTTCAATGGTAGATAGTATCAGGCTAATTTCCAAATATCCTTCTTGGTAAATTGCATATTTAGTTGCATGAATTTCAGAAGCAAAAATCTGTATAATACCATCCTTGGCACTGGTATTCTTTGTTGTTTTAATACCAATTTCACAATTTTCTATTTTTATTTCAGCAAAAGCCTCCCCAACATCAGCTACTCCGTCAATGAGCAGCCCGACATTACAATCTTTATATGTATGCCTAAATACCTGACCATTCGGGAAGTTACCAGCTTCATTTAATTCACCTTCTCTTAATTGAAATCCAACAAAATAGCCTGTAATTTCTGTATAGGTAAAATAAGACCAGTCAACTCTTCCTGCTGTAATTCCAACCGCATTTTCATATAAGTACTCTCGTAATTTAGAATTTCGATCTGGTGCGCCGGGTAACCTGGAATTCTCCCAGTACACAGGAGAGAACTTTATATAATCCATTCTTCCAATATCTACAATACCATCCATGGACAAACCGACGGATAATGGTGTTCCATAAACATTACGTACATTTGGACAGCCGCTTCCATTAGGACCTTGTTGTACAGCCTTATAAGAATTGACAAATGTAACATTCTTAACATGTGTATAATCTGCCCCCCATACCGACGGATCGAACAAACAAACCGTAGTAGGGTATTCTGCAATATGATTGGCATCTTGCTCAGGATACCAGATGCTCAGATCACGCAAGCTTGCATTTGGTTGCAATGTAATAAAAGGGGTCCCTCCTGCATTTCCTCTTCCCGCATATGCTTTTAGTATAGTTCCTTTAATCCCCTCCGACTCATCCGGGTTTATCCAATCCCCACAAATTGTTACACCTTTGGGGATATTTAAGTTACCTTTAATCACATAAGTTCCTTCCGGCAGAAAGAGCGTTCCACCACCACTACGATTTAGTAACATCATAGCTGCCTGAATTTTCCCCGTTGCATCCTCCTCGGCATTTGGTACAATACCAAAATCTCTGATATCGTACCCCATAACTATTGTATCTTTTGTCTCATATTTTGTGGGTGCTATACGCCAAGATATTTCAGGCAAAGTAAACTCATCTAAAGTACTGTTATTTACCTTATCTGTTTCATTTTTCTTATTGTTTACTTGTGTAGTATCTTTTTCATTAGGACTGGAATTACCTTTTTTACATCCTGTTAATGTAACACCAAAACACAACAAACAAATAAAATACAAGAATAGCTTTTTCATCCCTTCTCCCCCTATTTATTTGGACCAATTCCACTTTTGAAATACTGTTCCTTTCCTACACACTGACTGGATGGAGTGATTTCTCGCCTGCCCATTCTTTTCTATCTTTGGAGTCATATTTGCGATTAATCTAACATTTCCATCATTACACCTGACATGATTTGTATTATGATAGAAGTAGGAACCATTCAAAGTTAAATTTCCTCCATGTGTTAGAATTGCACATTCACCTTGATCCACAAAATTCGTTTGATTTAACTGAATCTTTCCATCATCAATTTCAACTCCAATATTAGGTGCCCCCCACATCAAGGTATTATGTAAACGTATTTCACCTTCACCTGTTGATGTAACATAAATATAAGTTCTTTGGTTTGGAGATTCAATTGTGACCAATTCGGTGTTAATCATATCCACCTGACCCACACTGTCTACACGCAGCCCTTTTTCTCCGCCATCAGTGCCATGCCCAATAAAAAGTCCATTGGTTGCTTTACCATTTTGATCTGTAAAATATAATCCATTTTTCGCTGCAAATACAAAGGTATTTAACAAGTGTTCTTTCTCGTTATAACCAAACTTAATTGCATCTAAATACTTAATTTGATTATGCCAGAAAGACTTCCAGGTATCATTAGACGGATGATTTGGAAGACTGCTTCTATACCAGTAGTGAGGATTATATTGAATATTCTCTACCCATCCTTCTTTTTTATTATTTCCAAGAAATACACCACAGCGAATTGGAGCCCCTGATATATAAGAAACATAGTGTTCTTCACATCCATAGGTTCCCATATCAAGACCAAGCCATGAATTTACGAATACTGTGTTAATAACATAGCACCTATTGCCTCTGGTCTGTATAGACCACGGAAAAGCTATAGGTGTTGTAGGGTCTTGTTCCGGGTAGTGAATAACTATCCCTCTAACACCAGACTCTTCTTCCATAACGATAAGTGGTTTGGCATCCTCCTCTCCCGCTCCATAATCAGCCTCAAGAATACTTCCGCCACCTAATGTGTGGCATGGAACTTCAAAAATACCTCTCAGCTCCACATTTTGGGGAATACATAAACTCTCTGTGATGCGATACATTCCCGGCGGCACATATACAATACCACCGGTTGTTTTCGCTTGTTCTAAAGCCCTCAAAAACCCGCCCGTATCATTAGCCATGCCATCCCCAAGGGCACCATATTCCTTCACATCATATAAATAATCAAAACTTGGCTGAGTACTATATGGATAGGGTTTGTGATCCATATCTAAACACGTATGTATGTCAACCGCTGCTTCATCATAGACTAATTCCTTCTTTGCTTCTTCTTCCGCTATTATATGTACTTCACAACCAATGGCTTTACATCCAATGATTTGTGTACCACCTATATTCTTTGATAAATACACATGGTCACCTTCCGTCTCAAAAAAACAATTAATTAAAGATACCCCACCTGATTTTTGCAACACATTTTGGTTCTTTCCACCAAACTTACAGTCAATAAAACCTGCTTGCCCGCTGCCTTCCATCTGTACCATCACAGGATAAGTTCCCTCCAATTTAACTTGATTCAATTGAAGAAGGGTAGTAAATTCCTCTTCAATCAAGATAGCAGCCTTAACTCTAGATTTATCTGCTTCGATGATGGAATTACTAATGGCAATTCCATATGCATTTGCACGTATGATACGAATACCAACCTCACAATTTTTAATATGCAGTCTGGATATTTGTGTATTAGGACCAATATCTGCCATTGAGGTGATTAGCAATCCATTTTTACAACCTTCTATTTCTATATCATACCCATATTCCCAATCTGATCTAGCCATAAAAATTCCAACCGCATTCTCAAACATATAGTTATAGAGTGTAGCCTTGGTATTTTGATCAATTACCTTATTACCAGGGGTCAATGTAAAACGTTCATAATACTTTGGTGAAATTTTTACTCCCTCCATACGTCCAATGTCCGTTGTCATATCCATATAAAAACCAACAGACAATGGAGAAATTAAAACATTTTTTAGATAGTGTAATTCATTTCCATCAGGACCACATTGTATGCCAATATAAGGATTCACTAATGTTACATTTTCTAAAGTAATACTGTCTATTCCATCCTGCCGAAATGTTGGGGAGTATGCATATACGTTATCCATACATTGCTCTGGATAATAACAGGTTACACCAATTACTCCAGTGCAGGCTTCCATTTCAAATTGTGCTCTGCCTTCAGGCGTATTATGTCCGTAATAACAACAAAAAGTAGTTCCCCTACCAGAATTATCTTCTTCGTCAAGATTAATCCAATCCCCTAGTAACGTCACAGCTGTTTTCAAGCGCACACTATGTTTTAAGTGATAATAACCTTCCGGAATATAAAGGATACCCCCGCCTGCCAAATGACATTCATCAATTGCCTCTTGCAGTAATTTAGATATATCATTATCGGTATTCGGTAGAATTCCCCACTCTTCTGCCGAAGTTGTTATAATATATTTTCGAGTTTTGTCATATTTTGTGTATATAATTCTGCTTTTCAACGTTTCTACCTCCTTAAAAATGAAAGTTAAAGTAATTTTTAACGATCTAATCTAAGATTGATTATATCATATTATTTCAAATATGTAAATATGATATATCATTTTCCATGCCAGAAAAAGAATATGCATTGTCGTTCAAACGCTGACAAGCAGTCATACAAATGACAATCTACCATGGGCGCGTCAGGTGCATTCCACCCGGTAGGGCTTTTTATTGTATAGGAAATTCGGAGAATTTTCCTATACAATAAAAAAAGAGAGTCACATTGAGCTGATCTTCTATCAGTTAGAGTATTTGGTCTAACTAATAGAACTTCAATTCAGTGCACATCTCTTTTCACGGTTACCATTTAGTTGAATTTAATTTTTCATATTTACATATAAATCTGATTCATATGGTTATATCTAATATGAATTGTTTTCTGAGATTTAGTATTGGGAAACTTTTACGAAATTTCTTTATATTCCGAAGCAATCTCTTTTGTAGATTTACGAACGATTAATTGTGTTGGCAGAACTTTTTGATATCTTGTATTAACTCCATTTTCAATACAATCCATTAAGTACTCCATAGCATATTGCCCCATACTCACCAAATCTTGCCGTACTGTTGTAAGTGGGGTGGATAACAACCCGGCAAACTCCAAATCATCAAACCCAGTTACAGATATGTTATCTGGTACCATCACTCCAAGTTGGGTTAAATTGTTGATTACAAAATTGGCAACATAATCATTAATCGTACAAGCTGCCGTCATCCCCACTTTGATTAGCTCACTTAGAATTGCCTTACCGCTTTCTTCATCTAAGTCATGAAAATCTCCATTCTTTACCAATCGCATATCCATAGGTATACCATATTCCTTTAATGCTTTACTGTATCCAAAATATCGATTTCTTACTGAGGTTGCATCATCAATTCGATTATCTGATAAAAATGCAATTTTTTTGTGTCCTAACTCTATTAAGTGTTTTGTAACTTCATAGGAACCAAGTAAGTTATCTGAAACCACATAACTAAGAGGAACACTTTCAAAATATTTGTCAATTGAAACACATGGAAATTGCTCCAGATAAAACATATTGGCAACCTCCAGGTTTTTACTATCAGAAATAGGATAATACATAATCCCGCTAACACCTTTTTCGTACAATTGGGTTAAAAGCTCCCGTTCCTCATCTAAATTGTTGTTACAGCAATGAATACTTAGCAAATAGTCTTTTCCTTCAATTGCTCTTGAAGCACCAGATACTACATTCATAATTCCTCCATTTAGTGTATCAAAAGGCAGAACAAATGCTATTACCTTGCTGCGATTCACATCTCCAACCACATCCATATTTCCTGTTTCTGGAGAACTTTTTCTTTCTGAAACAAAACTACCACTTCCACGCACGCGGTAAATTGCTCCCTCAATACGCAAATCCTCAAGCGCCCGTTTTGATGTAATTCTGCTGACATTAAATTTTTCTGCCAATTCCATTTCTGTTGGAAGCTTGTCTCCCGGCTTTAATATGCCGGACTTAATTTCACTTTTTAAATAATCAGTGATTTGCTCATATAGTAAAGTCTTTTGACTCATTGTATTAACGAATCCTTTCCCCGCTTTATCCACTCATAAATTTGATATATCATAATTATAGCATTTAAACATGTTATGTCAATATACAAGTAAAACATTTGGTAAAATTATTCATAAAATCAATGAAATTAAAGTACTTTTTACTTAAATATGCCTAGGACTATACCATCAATATTAATACCTCCGGACCCTCCGGTAATACGAATGGTATTATTGCCTCCTCTTTCTAAATTCACAGAAACGGAAGCCACTCCTGTATAATCTGACCAACCGCCTGTAGTTTTGGCATTAATTAAGGAATAATCAACATCATTTACTTTAACCCTTATTTTACTCCATTGTTCTCCAGTAGCATAATGAATAAAAATTGTTGCTCTTCCACCATCACCACCATCAATATTTGTAAATCTGCATTCTGCTCCTTCTTTATACAAGTTATATATGGCTGCCTCTTTGCTATTATCGGTTTTTTCGCCAATGACAGCTCCATGATATAATTCACATTTTCTGACATCATAACTAGATAATTTTTTATAATAATTACTAATACCCTGTGATCCTTCCTCTAATATAGAAGTAATTCCTTCTCTTGTTTGATTTACTAATTTTATTGCTCCATTCTCATCAAATTCTAACCGGTCTATACACACACTTCTTAACGTAGAATCACCAGAAACTGCCTGATTATGATAAAACAAATACCATTGACCTTTATATTCTGTAACAGAGCCATGGGTTGTATCACAGCCAGTACCTTCTAAGAATACACCTTGAGATGTCCAAGGGCCTAATGGGTTACTGCTAACTGCATACTGCATTCTATTTGCATTACTTTGTCCATCGGCATAAATAAGATAATATATATTATCACGTTTAAAAACCCACGCTGCTTCATGAAAATCTCTTAATCCATCCATATCAATCAAATCTGTTTTGAGAGACATCATATCCTGATTTAATTCCCCACCCTGACACTTACCACCACCGCCGTAGTAAAAGTAGAATCTTCCATCATCATCTTGGAATACGGCAGGATCAATCATGGAAAAGCCTCCAACTCCCTTTATATACCCCTGATCTGTAAATTCCTTGTTGGGGTATTTACTTGTGGCAACCCCAACTTTCCAACTATCATTCCAATCCTCTTCGCTGGGATGGGGATAATAAAAATAATAAGTTCCATCTTTGTAAGCACAATCCGGTGCCCACATAAAACCTCCTTCTTCTCTGCCCCAGGCAACCTTATCTGAGCGCAGGATTTCACCTTCATCCACCCAATTTGCCATATCCTCTGATGAAAAGACATGATACCGATCCATCAAATCACACCCTCTGGCCGGATCCATATCATGAGAGGCATAAATATAAATTCTACCATCTTTCCATACATGAGCGGATGGATCTGCTGTATAAATATTTGTTATAACTGGATTCCTGGACGTAAGCTTTGGCTCTAAACACAACTCTATCAAATCCGCCTTTTCAGCATATTCTTTCAAGTTATTACCATTTAATATATCTTGGTTTTTTTGTCTATTTTCCTCCTTATCGTTTTCTTTCCTATCTAATAGATTTTCTTCTATTTCTTCATTGACCTTACCACTTTTGACAGCAGTATCCATAGGTACTTTTTTACAACTTGTAAGCAGAAAAATAAAACTAAAGACAAAAATTAATAGAAAACACTTTTTAACCATACACAGAATCCCCTTCAACTTTCTAATCATAACCATGTTTATTGTTACTTACCTCCTCCTACTAACAATTCGATATATTAAGCATATCAATTATATCAATATTATGCAATATTTCATTAATTATTATATCTTATCTTTAGATTTCCCTTGATTTTTAGTTATTTATATTATATATTTATATAAAATGATATATCTTATATGATTATGTTTATAAAAAAGGAGCTTTGCTTATGAAAACTAATTTCTATGAAAGAAAAACAAGAACTGTATCACACAATCCTTTTATCACTACAATTTTTACAGCAGATCCCTCTGCTCACGTATGGCAAGATGGGCGTCTTTATGTATATGCCTCCCGGGACATGGATCCTGCCAGAGGTTGTGACTTAATGGACCATTATCATGTCTTTTCTACTGAGGATATGGTCAATTGGGTGGACGAAGGTGAGATTCTATGTTCTGATGATATTTCCTGGGGACGTGAAGAAGGAGGATTTATGTGGGCTCCTGATTGTGCCTACAAAAACGGTAAATATTATTTTTACTATCCTCATCCAAGTGATACCAAATGGAATGATACCTGGAAAATAGGTGTGGCCATTTCTGATAAACCTGGCAGTGGATTTGTTGATCAAGGCTACATTGAAGGGCTTGGTGGAGACTGTATGATTGACCCTTGTGTATTCGTAGACGATGATGAACGTGTTTACATGTATTATGGCGGGGGAAGTATGTGTCGAGGCGCTGAAATGAATGCAGATATGATATCCATGAAAGAAGAAATGAGGTCTATGGAAGGTTTGGAAGATTTCCATGAAGCTACTTGGGTATTCAAACGTAATGGCCTCTATTATCTTACATATTCTGATAATATACCAGGTAACAATTGTTTACGTTATGCTATGAGCAAACAGCCTTTAGGACCATGGGAATATAAGGGTATCTATTTAGAACCTACAGGTTGTGACACAAGTCATGGTTCAGTAGTGGAATTTAAAGGCGTTTGGTATGCATTTTACCATTCACAAGATATTTCAGGACAGGGTAACCTTCGTTCAATTTGCTGTGACCCTCTAGACTTTAATGAAGATGGAACGATTCGCACTGTAATACAAACTCGCAATGGACGTCAGCCAGTTGGACCAAAGCCAGCGTTACCTGAAACTATGATCATATATGGAGCCGCAGACTGTAATTACTCCTTAGGTGCCCGACTTGCAAATGAAGGCCTTGCTTATAATAATCAAGTAATTCGCGGTCTTGAAACTACCACTTCCTATGTTGAGTTCACAGATGTAGATGGGTTTCATGGTGGCTTTTGTAACATCGGATTATATTATGCAACGGGTGAACCTTTGGCTAAATTAAGAATCCTGGTTAATGGCATTGATTATTCCTTAATCAATCTGGTTAAAACCGGTTCTGGTATTACTTTTACCGGACATGCTAACATTACTCTTCCATTAAATGCTGGAAAAACAAATACCATTTGTTTGATTGGCGGATATGGTGATATCTCTCTTGAAGCAATCTCAGTTGAACCATTAATGAACTAGTTTATCACATATAAATATGACTTAAAATTTAAATTTGGGAGTAATCAGACTATTACTCCCAAAATTCTTTCAATTCTTTTTCTGCTAAATTTTTATCTACTGTTTTATTAGGAAACCATTCCCTGGGAAATAAATTTAAATACTGTTTTTTTAGAAATCTATCCTCTAATAGTAATATAGAACCCTTATCTTCCGTTGTACGAATGACTCTGCCTGCAGACTGCAGTACTTTATTCATACCCTGATATAGGTAAGCATAGTCAAATCCCATACCATTTCTTTCATCATAGTAGGCTCTGAATATTTCCTTCTCATTGCATACCATAGGAAGTCCTGTTCCAACCAGAACGGGTCCAATCAGCCTATCGCTCTTTAAATCAATTCCCTCACTAAAAATTCCTCCCATAACACAAAAAGCTATACGGGTTGCATCAGGCTCATAAATAAAATCAAGAAGAAATGTTTCTTTCTCTGCTTCTGACATAGTATTGGTTTGTATAACCAGCCCTTCAAGGATTCCTTCTGCTAACTGTGCAATCTGATTAAGCATTTGGTAAGAGGGAAAGAATACCATGTAGTTTCCTTTCTTGGCACTGGTAAAAATACGTATATAATCAACAATTTTTAAGTATTCTTCTGTAGTTCGATTATTATATCTTGTACTAATATCCTTACCAATCATTATAATACGTTTCTTTGTATCAAAAGGGGAGGGTGCATAAACTGCATAATCCTCCTCTCTCCCCCCTAGCTGCTCCATATAGTATCCAATGGGAAGAAGAGTAGCAGAAAAAAACACAGCGCTTCTGCCTTTATCCAAACATTTCTTAAGATTATCAGAAGGGTCCATATTTAGTAGTTTTACAAAAAAATCCCCCTCTTCATTATAATCAATATAGGTGATATATTTTTCATTGTATATCTCGTACATACTTAAGAAATGTCTGATATTCATATACAGACTTAATATTTCCTCTCTGCCCTCAGTGGCTGAATCCATTCTGTCTGTTAAGAACTCCTCAAAAACAGTCATTAAACGCATAAGGTGCATCACAAAATCAGAAATATTATCAAGTATTTTGTAATTATCACATTCTCTTTTCCACTTAAGCATATCTGAATTACATACCTCAAGTCGTTTTTCCAATCCACTGTCTTTGTTTTTGATTAATTTTTTTATTTTTAAAAAATCACCCTTGTACAATATTCCACTATACATTTCTCTGGCTCTGTCTACTAGATTATGTGCTTCATCTATTAAGAATATATAATCATTCTTCTTATCACCAAGAAAAAATCTCCTCAGATAAACATTAGGATCAAAAACGTAGTTATAGTCACAAATTATGTGATCAGCCCAATTTGTAACATCTAAAGCCATTTCAAAGGGGCATACTTCGTGTTTCATGGAATAGTGCAATATCAGGTCTCTCGTTATATCATTTTCATTGAATAAAAGATCATAAACTGCATTATTTACTCTGTCAAAATGTCCTTTTGCTCTTGGACAAGCAAGCGGGTTACAATCTGGTTTATCTAATATACATATTTTATCTTTTGCAGTAAGTGTAATGGATTTCAGAGCTAATCCATTATCTGTTAAGTGTCTAATGGCTTCCTCTGCCACTGTTCTCGTAATTGTCTTAGCAGTAAGATAAAATAATTTGCCGCTCAGTCCTTCGCCCATAGCTTTTATTGCCGGATAAACGGTAGAAATGGTTTTACCAACTCCAGTTGGCGCTTCCAAAAAAAGTCTTTTACCCCGAAGCAACGTTTTATATACGTCCGTAACCAGCTTTTTTTGACCAGGTCTATAAGGATAAGGAAATTCCAGATTTTTAATACTCTCATTTCTTTTCCTATTCCACTTTATCTGCCATACTGCCCATTTAGCATATTCATCAGTTAAATGATTAAACCATTTCTCAAGATCTTCTCTCCGAAAGGTCTCTTCAAAATATTTTATATTTTCAGTCTCTATATTACAATAAGTAAGTCTGATTCCAATTTCTTCATGAGAATACAGAGTGGCATAAATATAGGCATAGCACATAACCTGAGCTCGATGTACTGGAATTGCTTCGTTTAGGTGACTTAATTCCATGTAAACCCCTTTGATTTCATCTATGGTTATGGAGGGCGTTATATCTATATCACTAATAACACCATCTGCCCTTCCCTCTATACACAGTTGAAATTGTACGCCCTCTCTCTCCATTTGCCTGGTATAACTTAAGGAGAATTCAGCACTATAATTACTTCCCATCCGTTTTTGAATTTTTTTATGGATTCTGCTTCCCTCTTGCATTGCATCCACATCACCTCTGCTGCCGCTGCGATTATCCAAGTCACCGGATCGAAGGATAAATTCTACTAAATTTCGGACAGATATCTTAATTTGTAGTTCTTCCTGTAATTCACACATGTTTGTCCCCTTATTCTTTATTACCATTTCTATTCCTAATCAACTTTTATTTTCAAATGCTATGACATTCTTTTTGTAAGAAATGACTCCTCCTAATTGAATTAATCAGGATTAGAATGTCAAAAGTCTGACTGGCTTCACGGACTTTTGGCACTCTAATCCTATAACACCCGAGTCAAGTAGCCCCAATTCATTAACATCCTAGCAATATCATGAATCTGAAAGTCTCATGCCTTGATTCCCATGCATAAGAATACCTAATTCGCTGATGATTTGTTAAACTATTATGAATCAGGCTCATGAAGTGTTTGTTTGGACTATTGGACCCAGGCATCATCCGCTATTACAAATTAAGAAAAGGAGCGGTATCAAATCAGCTAAGCTGAATGCATGGCTCCTTTTATCTTTTTCTCTTACCAATCAAATTAATTTTTACATATATTCTGTATAATCTTCATCATCATCACCATACAATCCATTGGCATAACCTTTTGTCCAATCAATAGTATGGATTCTTCTTTGCTTTACTTTAACTTTCTGAACTTGCTTATCCTGTTTTTGCTCCAAATCATGATTCTTTCGTACTAAAACTTTCTTTTCTTTCTCTAAACGCTTTATCGTCTCTATTTTATCTGGTTGCTTTTCTTTATCTTTATGCCCTGCCTTTATTCTAGCATCATTTGTTCGCTGACTCTTACCGTTGCTGTGGTTCTTACCATACTGTTCTTCATCATTATCTTTATGATAACCATTATAACCTGTACTTTTACCTGTTTTATTATAGCCTCCGCTCTTAAAGCCTTTATTATAAGTATCCGGTTTTTTATCTTTACTCCCTAACCTTTCATCATACTTAGTATCTTTTTGAAAAGGAGTACGTCCTTTTCCATTTGATTTATCAGTATTAATATTTCCCGGTTCTTTCCTAAAAGGTTTATTGTCCCGGTTATATGGTTTATTTATACCAGGTTCTTTTGATACATAATTAGTAGTTCTTCCACTTTTTTGGCTTGTTTCATTCTTATGGTTGTCATATTTACTTCCACGATGATCTAATGCTTGTTTGCCATCATTAGCATTGGTTGCAGCCACTTAAATGCTCTCCTCTCTCTAATCTTATAATAGGATAAAAATAAAATCAAGACAATGTCAGTCTAATCTATTGTTTATTTTATTCCATTTTTATATAATGTCAATATGTTTTTTTCTCCAAAAAAATATATATATTTATCTATAGAATTACCTTGCAATTTGCCTATTAATCTGTTAAAGTCAAAAGGTAAGCAATAGATTTCATTATAGTCTATTGTTAATATTTTCTGCCTTAATGTACCATAAGGCATATCGAAAGAGAGGTATTTATAATGAGCGAACACGAACACGGACATGACTGTGGCTGCGGACATGATCACGAACATGACCATGAGCATATGAATGTAACTTTAACACTTGATGATGGAAGTGAAATAGAATGTGAAGTTTTATGCATCTTCCCAGTTGGTGAAAAAGATTATATTGCACTAGTTCCTGCTGACAGGGATGAAAGTGATGAAGAAGAAGGAGAAATCTTCTTATATCAGTTTATTGAACATGAAAATGATGAAATTGAATTACTCAATATTGATAATGATGATGAATTCGAAGCTGTTTCAGATGCATTTGATGAATTAATGGATAGCGAAGAATTTGATGATATGTTCGACGAAGAAGAGGAAGAGGAAGAATAATCCTTATAAAGAACCAAGTAAAGCTAGTAAATATTTACAGCTTTACTTGGTTCTTTATTTTTTTATGATTAATAGCATATTTTTAATACAGTAATCTAAATCCAATGTTCTTTCCCTATCCAGATCATTAAAATATATAGTTATTTTTCCGTTGGTATTTTTACGTATTATACCTTCTCCGTAGGTTTTATGTTCTATGGTTGTATCAGGTGTTAGACTCTCCCTATCAGTTAGCAGTTCACCTACAAACCTGGAAGTATCCATTTCTTTATTATAACGATCATTAACAGAAAAGATATGCAGGTATTCTTTCGCTCTGGTAATGGCTACATAAAACAGTCTTCTTTCTTCTTCAATATCTGCATCTAATACTGCTTTTCTATGAGGTGTAATTCCCTCATTGGCATCTACAATAAAAACAACCTTGTATTCTAACCCTTTTGAACTATGCATTGTTGCTAGGGAAATGCATTCCTTATTCTCCTGCTTATCAGACCGGGATTGTTCTTTTAATTCTTCTCTATAATCCTCTATATGCCTAAACCAGTCTTCATAGGATTTAAACTCCCTTGCCGTATCCTGTAATTCATTGAGAGTATCAAAGAGTTCCTCTGGCTTAATTCTTCGAAACTTAGCATATTCATCTAAGTATTCCTCATAACCAATACCTTTTCGGATATAGTTAATGGCAGCATATGGATTCATGGATTTTAGTATTGCCAGGTCGTACTCTAATTTATCAATGCGGTCTAACATCCAATCTTTATCCCCATAATATTTTCTAAGGTCCAAAAATTCCACAGTTTGGTTCTGAAAACACTCACGACTTATATATCTTTTAGGTCTATTGGCAATCTGAAGAAATAAAGATCTGTCTTTATTGCCTTGAGCCAGCTTCATGTAAGTAATAATATTGCCTGCAATCCAATGGTCATAAATATTCGGAATTACGTCTTTCATTTGAAAGGGTATATTGAACTCCATTAATTTATCAATAAGAGCTCTTGGCTGGGTATTCGTTCGAAACAAGACTGCCATCTGAGAAAGAGGAATTCCTTTTTTTGCATAGTTGATAATACTATTCACTACATTTTCATTTTGCCCTTTTAAATCCTTAAAGTGAGCAATTTTTACATCCTGTCCGCTTGCTCCATTTCCCCTGATATTCTTTTGAAATCTTTTTGTATTGTTTTTAATGAGAGCAGAACCACACTGTAAGATTTGATCTGTAGAACGATAGTTAATATCTAATAGAATCCTTTTGCCCTCTGGATAATCCTTACTGAAATTTAACATAATCTCCGGCTTGGCTCCACGAAAACGGTATATGGATTGGTCATCATCCCCGACTACAAATAAATTATTCTGTGGCAGAGCCAGAAGCCTAATAATATCATATTGAATCTTATTAATATCCTGAAATTCGTCAATCAGTATATATTGATACTTCTTCTGCCATAGGGAAAGAATATCTGGTCTCTGGGTTAACAAATCATAACAGATAACCAACATATCATCAAAATCTATTAAATTTTCACTTCGGAGTTTGTTTTCATAAGCGTTGTAGATATTCTTGAAAATGTCTTCAGAGCAATTAATAGAATAATAATGAGAAATATCCATCCGTTCCCCTTTTACCAAACTGATTTCAGAGATAATACCTGAAATAAAT
>DALYNO010000037.1:0-15036 GCA_031975295.1 Anaerocolumna sp.
TAGTCACACGCTATTTTTGTAAATCTAATATGTGATAAACATCATAAATGTAAAAGGGCGCCGCACATTTAGTGCGACAGCCCCACGCAATTACACTTCGAACAGGTCCAAGTCCAGCAGATTGCGAGGGTATTATCAAAATGACAAATCATTTCTATGGACATATGGAAATTACAGAGAAAGAAAGCACTTATTTCTGTGGGATAAAAGATATTAATGATATTGAGATAAAACGTGATAGGATTAAATCCTTGTGTGATGTTTGGTTCAATAGGAACCCAATATAATTCATTGGTGCATAAAATACAGTATTTAGTTTGTTTAATTGTTTTGTGCAAGTTTAGAAATCCTGAATGATAGTGGACATAACAGGTTCATAAAAAACAAACTCCGAGGTAAGTTCGGAGTTTGTCATTATTTGCATCCTAAAGTATATTTAATTTCATAGAATTCATGAACTCTAAACCAGATAAATTTGTGGTACAGTCTTTTATGTACTTATATTATATAGCTGCAATTAACCAGCTTACATTTAAAATGTTTAGTGTATTACTACAAATCCAATTTAAGCTGCAATTCCTCTTCTACTTCCAGTTTGAAGTCCTCTACCTTTTCAGGTTTGATTAGAGGCAGCTCTTCCAAATTCTTAATACCAAAACTTCTAAGGAATTCTTCTGTTGTAGCAAAAAGAATTGGTCTTCCAGGTGCATCAAGACGTCCTGCTTCTGTTACCAAATTATATTCTATTAATTTATTAACAGCATGATCTGATTTCACACCACGTATTGCTTCAATTGCAATTTTGGTTATAGGCTGCTTATAAGCTATAATAGAGAGGGTTTCTAAAAGTACATCGGTTAAGACATGTTTTTTAGGAACATGGGCAATTTTTATTAGGCTTTCATACATTTCTATCTTGGTGCATAATTGATAAGAGCCTTCAAGTTCTATTATTTTAATTCCTCTATCTTCTTGTTCGTACATATCCATCATGTTATAGATAATCCTGCGTACCGTATCCTTATCATGATTGACTGCCACGGCTATCCGATCTAATTCAACTGCTTCACCCATTGTAAACAAAATAGCTTCTATAGCAGCTTGTATCTTTTTAATTTCCATTGTTTACTCCTATCACATCATGCATTGGTTCTGCATGATTACCGCCATCTTTTCCAATATAAATAATATTTATGTCCTCAAACAAATTATCCTGCTCAATGGAGATCTCACCTATTTTCATTAGTTCCAGTACAGCAAGGAAAGATACAATGACTTCCATCTTAACAGGTTGATTCATTAATAATACTGTAAAACTAAAGTTGTGATTTTCTCTTGCATAGGCTAAAATAGCATCCATTTTTTCGTTAAGGTTTAATTCCTCTTTTTCTATATTTCCAAATTTACTCCTAATTGGATCAATTTTATCAACTTGCCGCTTCATTACAGCTTTAAATATTTGATGAAGCTTAGCCAGGGTAAGTCCATCCAGTAGTTCTGATATATTTACTTCTTCTTTAAAATCTTCAATTTCTACTGGTATATTCTGGCTTCTGTATAAAATTCTGTCTGCATCCTGCTCTTTATCTTTTAATTCAAGGGATATGTATTTGAACATTTTATATTCTAATAGCCTGTCCACCAGTTCCTGTCTTGGATCAATTTCTTCTGGTTTAGTCTTATCTTTTGGTAATAGCATTTGAGATTTAATTCTAATTAAGGTTGCAGCCATAACAAGAAATTCACTCATCAGATCTAGATTAATCGTGTCCATTTCTTTTACATATGCTAGATACTGTTCCGTAATTTCCACAATTGGTATGTCATATATATTAACTTTGTTTTTATCAATTAAATGAAGCAATAAATCCAATGGCCCCTCAAATGCTTCTAATTTAAAGGATATATTCATTTGGCTCCTATCTGCGTAATTACGCTGACTATATTTTATTTATAATAAATGAGTCATGGTTAAGGTCGAAAAGCTCGTAACAAACTGAAATATTATAACCAAAATTACCATTACTTTAATAAAATAGTCATTCTTAATGATCGTGAAATATTTAGATGGTGATACCCCAGCAATACACAGTCCCATATCAAAAGTTGCAACAGGGAACAGGTTCACGATAAACATACTAAAGCTAATAACTGCTATGTGTACCAGTGTAACTTGCATAATTAAGTCTAGATCACTAATATTCTCTGGTAATCTTAGATCAGAAGAGATTCCTAACCCAAAATGTAAAGTCAAAATACTGATTGAAAACACAAGCAAAAGGGTAAATAAGCCTAATACTCCCATATACATATTTGTCTTTTTATCCTTAATACGATACATATAGGGTTTTGAGAAACCTGCCTGATTGGTAATACATAATACCATGCCGATGGGATCAATGTAATGGTGTAGCTTATAAATGTTTCGTTTTCTTTGACTTTCTTGCTTGGGATTTATTCTATTATATAAATAAGCTTTGGGAAATTCATGTATAATCATAACGATAACACCTGCTATAAAAGCTGCAAGAATTCTTATTAACTGTATTTTCATTTAATTCTCCATTCTATCTAACTATTTAATAACATTAGCTCTAAAGCTACATTTTAGTTTACGCTCTAATGTTGCAAGGTCATATCAGAGCGTCGTTTATGTTTCTATATTACACCATCTCTTCCTTGGTTAGTTATCCTTCTCTAAGGTTACAACTACTATTTCAGGTCTGTTAAATATCCGAAATTTGATTGTATGACCACCAAGTCCTCTAGATACAAGCATCGTCTTTGATCCTTTATCATACCTTCCCCCATCATATTCAGGAAAAAAGCGGTATTGAGGCGATAACATTCCTCCAAAGAAAGGTAACCTAATAACACCACCGTGAAGATGTCCAGATACAATTAAATCTGCCCCAAAAGATACATAGTTTTCAAAGTAAGTAGGATTATGGGCAATCAATATATTATAACATTCTTTATCCAAAAAACCTACTAAATTTTGCAGATACTCTTCAGGCATAGGGGGTAATTTAAACTTTTGAAAAAAAATCTTTTCAATGGATACACCGGTTATACATATCTGTTTGTTTTTTCTTTTTATGCTAATTGATTCATTATCTAAGAATACAACGCCCATGTTTTTCACTTTATTCACATAATCTGCATAACCTACTGGTGCTTTTTTATCATCCGATTGTATACTTTGTTCATGGTTGCCAAGTCCATAATAGATGGGACATATTTTAGATAATTCTTTTAAAAATATAAGTGCCACATCAAATTTCTTAGGATTTTTTCTAACCAGTAAATCTCCAGCAATTAAAATCAGATCCGGTTTTAGTTCTTTTATCTGTTTGATTACCCTTTCATTGTTCTTGCCAAAAGATTTATTATGAAGGTCTGCCAAAACGGCTATTTTATAACCGTTAAAGGCTTCAGGGAGATTTACAGAATGTACTTTATATAAGACTTTCTTAGGGAATTGATTACGTATAAATTCTATCAGTAAAAACAGCAATAAAAATGCTACAATTACCTGGTTTAATTCCATGTGTACACCATTATTATCATAGTAAGCTATGATACTGCCAAAAAATGGTTGAATGGATAACAATTGGCATCCCTTCTTCTTATTTCCTTTCAACCGTCCAGTCAAATGCTTCTTATACTAACACAAAAAAAGCCTGTTATAAATTATAACACAGACTTTTCTTGTGGTCTATATGTATTCCCTAACTAAAAAAGTAATTTCTTCAAGGCTTTAAAAATATAATCCTTAAATCCAGCTTTTTCTACACCTGTTGCAGCAACAATATCTACACTGCCAATTGTTTTACCACCCAGTTTATAGGTGATTTCTCCAACTTTATCATTTTCTTTTATGGGTGCAGTAATATCTTCGTTAATTGTTACACTCTTCGTAATATCCGCAGGATTGGTTCCTTTTAAGCACAGGTAAGAGAATTTATCATTCACTCGATAAGCTACGTCTTTTTCTACACCTTTTTTAACGGGAATTGGGACTACCGCCAAATCCTTATTGTCATCAGAGAAAATACTGCAATTGGCGAATCCGTAATCCAGTAATTTAGAGGCTTCTCTAAAACGAATTTTTGTTTCCGGTGCTGCCATTACTACGGCAATTAAATCCATGCCACCTCGATTGGCTGTGGCAGACAAACAGTATTTAGCAAGACCAGTTGAACCTGTTTTTAATCCAGTAATACCATTATAACTCTTAATCAATTTATTGGTATTGGTTAAACCAAATTCACTCTGCCCTTTTTTGGTAGTATGCGTAATCGTATCCATCCAAACAGTAGAATACTTACTGATTTCTGGATGTTTTGTAATCAGTTCTTTAGACATAAGGGCAACGTCATAAGCACTGGAATAATGATTATCAACATCCAACCCGCAGCAGTTAACAAAATTAGTATTTATCATACCTAGTTCTTTTGCTTTCTCATTCATTTGCTTCACAAACTCAGTTTCTGAACCTGCAATATGTTCTGCCATAGCTACAGAAGCATCATTAGCACTCGCTATACTGATACATTTGATCATAGTCTCAACAGTTTGGGTTTCATTAGGCTCTAAGTATACTTGTGAACCACCCATGGAGGCTGCATATTCACTAACAGAGACTTCATCTGTTAGCTTTATCTTCCCACTATCAACAGCTTCAAAAATTAATAGAAGTGTCATAATCTTGGTAATACTGGCAGGTCTAAGTTTTTCGTCTTTATTTTTCTCATATATAACGGAGCCTGTAGTGCCTTCTATTACTACAGCAGAGGTTGACGTAATTTCAAGACCAGTATCTTTTGTTTCAGTTTGTGCATTTACTTTTTCCACAGCCAGTGGATTCATAAGTAAAACCAGAGTTAGTAAAGCACTTATTAATATTGAGTGTAGTCGTTTCATTTATACCCCGGAGTCCATCATTTCTTATTACATTTTAATACGGACAACAGGATTTTAGACCAACATTTACTCGCTTCTTAACGCATCTATTGGATTTAATTTTGCAGCTTTGTTTGCAGGCATGAATCCAAAGCCAATTCCGATTGCTGCAGATACCCCAAATGCCATAATAACAGAGTTTACAGTAGGTGCAGCCTCTAATCCAAATGCACTGCCTATATTGATTGTTGCAACATACCCCAGAACAATTCCAATGAACCCTCCTATGGTACTTATAGTTGCAGCTTCAATAACGAATTGCCATAAGATATCTCTTCTCTTAGCACCAAGAGATTTACGAATCCCTATCTCTTTGGTCCTCTCAACAACAGAAACCAACATTATGTTCATAATCCCTATCCCTGCGACCAAAAGTGAAATTCCTGCAATTCCTCCAAGTATAGAGCTTAACATACCTGTCATACTATTAACAGTTTCTAATAGTTCTGTCATTGTAGATACAGAATACAAATCCTCATCTTTCATGATTGCATACAAATAATTGTCTATGATCTCTTTACCCACTTCCACATCCTCTGAATCAGTTGTATAGAACTTGTAGCTGGATATATCTGTACCTGACATACGTACAGCATTGGAATAAGGTATATAAATGCAATCATCTGAAGAATTTTCCTCAGAATCAGCTTCTTCTTCCTTAATTCCTATTATGGTATATACAATGCCATTAATTTTTAAAGTACTTCCTGCATTTACAGCACCATCAAATAACTCGTTGACAATATAGGTACCAATAACACAGCCCTGGTATCTGCTTTTAATATCTGCATACTGAATAAATCTTCCCGAGGATAAACTAAAATCATTTAAGTTATCATAATCTTCTCCCACACCAGTAACCGTAGTGGTTATAGAGTTAACACCATTTTTAACTGTATACCTATTACTTAACTCAGGGGTTACACCTTCAAAAACAGTATTGTATTCCTTCGCAAAGTCATATATCTCATCCACCTCCACATATCTGGTATCTGTATTGGTAACTGAAACAGATACTAAGTTCGTTCCCAACTCAGAGAAAGTAGACAAAACATAATTTGTTACACCTTGCATCAAACCCACTAATGTTATGACTGATGTAACACCAATTATCATACCAAGCATAGTTAGAAACGATCGCATCTTACTTCCAAGTATACTTTTTGCTGCCAATTTAAATGCCTGGCCTATATTCATCGCAGTATGTCCTTTCTTGATTACATAAATAATTTGTTCTGTCTTAAAATAAATATTCTATTCTAGTAAAAATCTCTAAACTATTCTAAACGCTAACTAAATAGACCTGGACCTGTCAAGGATTACTACGACTTCTGTATATTTCCACGGAATCATCAAAACTGATTTTACCATCTTTTAATTCAATCACTCGATTAGCTTCTTCAGCAACATTCCTGTCATGGGTTATTAATACCACCGTATTTCCTTCATCATTTAATTGTTTTAAAAAATCAAGTACTTCTCTACTGGTCTTCGAATCCAGTGCGCCAGTTGGCTCATCCGCCAGAATTAAAGAGGGATTGCCTACTAATGCCCTCGCGATAGAACCCCTTTGCTGCTGACCACCAGATAACTGGTTAGGATAGTTCTTCCATTTATCTTCTATTCCAACTCGTCTTAAAGCTTCCATAGCTATTTCCTGTCTCTTCTTTTTACCCATTCCTGCATATAACAGAGGCAGTTCTACATTTTCCAATAGATTTTGTCTTGGAAGAAGATTATACTGCTGAAATACAAACCCTATGGTTCGATTTCTTATTTCAGCCAATTCGTCACCTCTCATGGTGCTTACATCCTGACCTGCTAATATATACTTACCTTCTGTTGGCACATCCAGTGCACCAATGATGTTCATAATAGTGGATTTACCACTGCCAGATTTACCTACTATTGCAACAAATTCTCCTGGATAAATCTTTAAACTTATCCCATCATTTGCTCTCACTTCTGTATTTCCTGTCTGATAAATCTTATAGACATCTTTAAGCTGTATGAAAGGTTCCATTTCATTTAAGTTATTTATTTCTACCACCTTTATACCTCCCTTAGGGTCTGTTTCCGCCACCAAAATTTCCGCCGGTAGTTCCACTATTACCTCCAGATCTGCTTCCACCACCAAAATTTCCGCCACCTTGCATACCTTGACCTCCACCGGCACCAAAGTTAAAACCCCCTTGTACAGGGAAGCCTTCTGCAGTTTTTGAGGCACTGCGTTTTGTATAAACTTCCTCATCTCCTGTAAGACCACTTACTATTTCAATGTAATTACCATCTGTTAATCCTGTTTCAACTTGCACTTCTTTAAATCCTGCTGGTATATCACCAACCGCTTCTAATACACTATCATCTTTGATATAAACAATATCACCACGCATTAGGGCATCCGTTGGAACAGCCAATACATCAGTTGCTTCTTCAACAACAATTTCTCCTGTAACATTCATACCTGGCAATAGTTCGCCGACTTCATCGATACGAACCGTAACGGGATACTGGGTCACCCCTCCACTATTGGTACTTTCTAAACTTATGTTTGTTACCACCCCTTTAATCTTAACACCTTCTAAAGCATCCGCTGTAATATTCACTGTCTGACCTACTGCCACACTCTTCACATCCAATTCGTCTACACTCATTTCAAAGGTGACAGCGGACAAGTCATAAATTACACATAGTTCTGAATTAGAATTAATGGTATCACCAATTAACGCAGTTTTTCGAATGACCTGACCAGAGATTGGTGCTTTCACACTATAATCCGTTTTTGAGTCAATCACTTCTTCTAGGGAGGATTTGGCATCCTCAATGGCTTCACTTGCACTTTCTACAGAATCTACAGCATTTTCTAAGGAATCTTTTCCATTATCTACTGCCTTTTCATAGGTATCAAGTTTATCTTCATTGGAAGTTTTATCTAGTGTAAGAATAACTTCTCCAGACTTTATTCTGGTTCCTTCACTTATCTTAACTAGAGACACCTTACCAGCTTTGTCTGCTTTTAACACAGTATCTTCTAATACTTTAAATGTTCCATTTTCACTGCTGTACAGTTCTCCAATGGCAGCTGTTGCCGAACTTGAAGTAGTTATGCCACCTGGATTCTTCACTTTAATGGTAACTTTTTTTACAATTCTGTTACCACTTAGTACTTCTTCAATACCACTAACCTTTGTAACTACGCCTGATAAGATTTCAGAAGTATCATTTATTTCCACTTCAGCAGTTTTGCCTATAAGTGCACTGCTAACTTGGTCAGCATTAAATTTCACTTCTAACAGCATGTAACTATTATCATAAATAGAAGCAATTTGACTACCTTCTTGCAATTGATCTCCATCATTCACAAATATTTCTGAAATAATACCAGCCGTTTCAGAGGTTATGGTTAAATCTCCATAATCTTTTTTAGCCTGTTCATATTCTGAAAGGGCTTCTTCGTAGGTTTTATTTGCCTTTTCATAATTCCGATTTGCTTTCTCATAATCCTTCTCAGCTCTTGTTACACTGGTTTGTGCTGTATCAATCTTATTATCAAGGTTTTCCGTAGTAATTTGATATAATATATCTCCTTCCTGCACTTTACTTCCCTCTTCAAAATCAGCAGATATTACTTCACCTTCCACTAAAGTTTTTACTACATATGTATTAAGTGGTTCTATATCACCTGAAGAAGTTAATGTGTTTTGAATATCTCTTTTTTCAACTTTGGCTGTGGTATTTACTGCATTGCTATTTGCTCTTTGCAATCTTTGACCTATAAACCTATGATAGACTACCAAAGCTATGATAAGGAAGACCATACTAACAAGGAACCACTTGATTATTTTCTTTAATGGAGATTTCTTTTTCATATTTTGATTTCTATGATTACCCGCCTGGCTTTTTGCACCCATTCTGTCTATTCTCCTTCTTAACTAAATAAGTTGATTTCATTTCTCCAATGAACTTATATTATTGGTTTATACTTTCTGCTATAATGATTCGTACCCTGCCGCCAATCGTTACGCTTCTGTCATAATACGCAGTTAGCTTATATTTTTTTAAGTTGCTAACTTTATCCAGAGTTGTGTATAGATATTCGCCATTACTAAGGTAATACACATCTACATCATCTGTTATTTGATATTTTCTTATAGTATCTTGAACATAAGCAGCTCCCATAGATGTCACAGATGTACCCGTAAGTTTCATAGTATTCATTATCTGACTATCCTCAAGAAAAAAACCTAAGGGACCATTATCAGCGGAAAAAAACTCAGAAGTTCCTGTATAGGATTTACCAGCTATTATATACTTATTGGTTACTGTTCCATTGTTGATGGCTTGTATCCCTTGGTATATTCCATAATCATACAAATCACCTGTAACATGATTCAGCAGCAGACTGGTAATTTCGCCTCTTCCATTGGTTTCATAATATATGACAGCTCCTCCCCATAGGGTTACATTACGAAGACGGGATGGAGATATACCAATATACTCCCCTTGATAATAATCTAAAATATTAACATTGGCTGCCAATTTATATTTACCAAGCGTGCTTGCATCACTTGAAAATGTTTCATTACTAAAAGAATCACTGTTGGTTTCATATGCTTTAACACTTGGAATACCATCTGTATATGTAATTTGTGCTAAACTTCCTTCAGAAAGACTTATAGACTTCATATCAAAGTCTTGTTCGTAGGTTGTGCCACCGGCATCCACTATCACTGCATAATATGTATTTTGCAAGTCACCTTCTGCATTAGTAACAATGTGTTGGCCGGTGTTTATTACAATGCCTGTAATCGTAATATTTAATTCATCCAGTCCTAATACGCTAACTACTGTATTATCTTTACCAAGAATAAGTGTAACTACATCATTCTCCTTTACACTGCCTAATGTGGAGAATTCCAGTGTCATATCAGGCGTACCTAACGTGTAATCCTTCCCCCCTACTGTTACTGTAGTAGGATTTAGATGGTTCGGTGATATTGCTGTTATGGTACCAGTAATTTTATTATTATAAGCAAATACGGTCTTTTGCCTTTCAGAATAATACAGGACATCATTCGTATCTATATCAGTCCAAACACAGGGAGAACTATTCAGGAATAACTTTGCATCAGAAATTAAAAAAGGAAGCTCATGTATCCAATTGGCATCAACAATAATTGGACCAGTTAAATTAGCATTCAACAAAGATAAATAATCAATGTTTCCGGTAGAATCCAATGTATAGCCTAAGCTTTGACCATAAACTTTATTATCCTTTGTTGTTGTAATTAATACATTGTAAAACAGGTTAATACAATCACTTCTGGTTAAAACATCTTTATTAGATCTTTTTATATTTTGATTCAAGCTCTTGGAAGTATAAAGTTTCATTGCACCTGTATAGATATTTCCACCTAGATCAGTATTGGAATAACCCAGTAATTGTATTACGCCATATACAGCATCCTGTAAAGTAATTCCCCCGTCAGGTTGAAAGCTTCCACTTAGATAACCTGACATCCACCCCTGTTCTATTGCCGTCTTTATATAACCTGCCGCCCAATGCTTTTTTGATACATCACGAAATAAGGAAATGTTACTTGCAGCGGTTACGGTATCTTTCATAGAAGAAAGGTTTACCAACATTTGAGCAAATTCACTACGAGTTACAATACTGGAGGCTAACTTTGTACTTCCTTGATCCGTGTCCATGATACCAATCTCTGTTATTACTTTTTGAGCTGTCACTGTTGATGTTTTAGCCTTAACGGGTAAAGATAAGTTTAGGGACGTAATTAGCAATAGAACAGCCAAAAGTAATGATAATTTTTTTCGATGCATTCCTGTATCTCCTTCTCTTGTTAATTTAAACCAGTTTTATACAATATTATTCTATTTTAAATTCGTGAAGAAACTGTGATGAAACGGTGAATTTTTTAATAAAATCTTAAGAAATTTGTAATGAATTTGTATGTTAAAAAAGCACTCATACCAGTGTTTCAACGGTATAACGCAATTTGCACCCCAAAACTTAACAAAGCGCATAAAAAAAGCACCTTAGTCAGTGTTAATAAGTAGATACACTACTAATGCTAACACTTGACTAAGGGCTACCCTAATCCCATTATTTCTGTTGTTTATTTCACAACCACTTTACAACTCATAGTTTTTCCATCTATTTTGCCATAGATAACTGCTGTACCCTTTGACCTAGACTTCACATTTCCAAAACGACTCACAGAGGCTACAGAAGCATTGCTTGAGTACCACCTAACACCAGAATAAGCTCCTCTTATCCTTAGCCTGTAACTTTGAGACTTCTTTAAAACCAATTTAGACTTACTAATTTCAACTACTCTGACTCTGCATTTTAATTCCTTCTTGTTATACTTTAGAATAATAAAAGCAGTACCAGGCCGTTGAGCAGTAACTGTTCCTAAAAAATTAACATCAGCCACCTTAAAATCCGTTGTGGTGTAAGTTACTCTTTGATGCAATCGATAGGTGTGTAATCTAATTTCTTCCCCTTTTATTAATGTGATATCTTCTCTATTTAACCGATGAAAGAATGGATCAAACAGATTCGTCCTGTAAAATACTGAAGTATGAGGAATGATTACACGTAAAATAACAGCGATAATAGCAAGGTAAAATATGATTGATAGAAATCCCTTAAACTGAAATAATTTAAAGAATTTATTTTTACCCAATAGAATACCACATAAACCTTTTTTATATTTTATTAAAGATTTCATCTGGTAGTACTATAATTTCAAATTTTTAAGATATGATATACGAAGTAACTTCATATGGTATCTTTTTAATTCAGTAATCCAAATTTATTTAAGGGCCAAATTCTTAATATGGCTTTACCACCAATATTCTTTTTGGAGAGTACTCCAACTTCTTCATATCTGCTGTCCAAGCTAATCTCTCTGTTATCTCCCAAAACAAAATACTCCTCTTCACCAAGGGTTATTGGGTCTTTGGCAATTCCTGCATTGGTTATGGGATCTTTTCCATAGTCTTCCTCTAACACTTTACCGTTAATAAAAATATCTTCGCCCTTAATCTGTATCGTCTCACCAGGTAGACCAATCAGGCGTTTTACAAAATATTCTTCTTTATTCTCTCTGCCATAAGGATAAAATACAATTATATCAAACCTCTTAAGGGCATCTAATCTATAACTAATTTTCTCAACCATTAGAAAATCGTTATTATGAAGACTGTTCTCCATAGATGGTCCTTCCACTTGGGTTCTTTGTAATACATACTCGGGCACGAAAAACAAACATGTATAAATGATTAGTCCATATATTACCACATTCAATAAGAAAGAGACTAATTTATTTTTATTTGATTGCTTCAGATCAGGTTGATTCTGATTATTCTCTGGAAATATATCCTTATTTGAATTCTCCATAAATCCATCTCCTTATAGGATTATTGATGCTCTAAAACTCCAAAATTATTGAGAGGCCATATTCTGACCCAGGCTCTGCCAAGTATTTGTGAGCGATTCACGATGCCAACTCTAGGATCTCTGCTATCAGTACTATTATTTCTATTATCCCCCATTAAAAAATATTCATCCTTACCTAGTACAATAGGTTCATTTGCAATGCCGCCATCTTCAATAGGATCTTTTCCATAATGTTCTACTAATAAGTTATCATTCACATAAATATCACTGCCAATGATTTGGATGGTTTCGCCAGGCAGACCAATAACCCTTTTTATATAATAGGTTTTATTCTGGTCGCTATAGGGTTTAAATACAATAATATCAAATCTTTTTGGATTTCCTGTCTCATAAGATATTTTCTCAAGTATCAGGTGATCTCTGCTATGTAAGGTGCTCTCCATGGAACTACCGTTTACTTCAATTTGCTGTCCAACAAATTGATGTACTAAAACAACAAAAACGATAACAAAGGTAAAATACAATATCATTTCCAGAATATCTCTACCTAAGCTTTTAGGCTGTTTCTCTTTATTTCCTTTTAAGGTAGGATTTGGTTCAATTAAGTCAGCTATGGAGCTGTTATCTATTGTTGTCTCATATGGCTCAACAAATCCTTCTTTGTCAACGTCATCATCTATATCTAAATTATTATTTTCATTTTTATTTTTATCTTCCATAATGTACTCCAATCATAGAATCATAAATATGATAAAGCACTCCTCCTCATAACTTTAGAATTTACATTCTATCTGATTATGAAAAGAAAGTGCCAGAAATTAACTATTACAATATTTATGCTTCAGTTGTTTCATCCTCATTTAGTATTTTAACTTTCGCTTGATACATTTCTTCTACAGCAATGGATAATGGTTTATTTGATACTGCACGTACCATTGGGTCAACACCACTTATTAATTGTCTCGCTCTTTTTGCTGTTGCTAGCACGATGGAATATCTGCTGTTTACTACTGGTTGTTCACCTGGTTCAACCTCGCTGTTTACTACTCTCATTAAATCAGTATAGGATGGATGTAACATAATAAATTCCTGCCTTTCAAATATATTCTAGTCTTGGTATTAAAGGGATTCTATACCCTCTTTTGCATTAACTCTTCCTGCTATGGTATCTGGTAATAGTGCAGATAACACTAAATGACCACTGTCCATAACAATTACTGCTTTTGTTTTTCTTCCGCAGGTTGCATCAATAGCATTTCCTGCATCTTTTGCTGTTTGCACCATCCTTTTTATAGGAGCTGCATCGGGACTTATGATTCCAACAATTTTATTTGAATTCACAACATTTCCAAATCCAATATTAATTAATCTATTCATGATAGGAAACCTCCCGTCATTGTTTTGTGTATACGCAATTTAGAATGATAAAACCTTTGTATTACTCAATATTTTACATGCAAAACTTGAAATTACTCAATGTTTTGAATTTGCTCTCTAATCTTTTCAATTTCAGTCTTTAAGTCAATCGCTCTATTGGTAATACTAATATCACTGGACTTAGATAATATGGTATTTGCTTCCCGATTCATTTCCTGTGCAATAAAGTCAAGCTTTCTGCCAATTTCAGTCCCACATTTTAGTGTTTCCTTCATATTCGATATATGACTTCTTAATCTTACAGTCTCTTCATCTACACATATTTTATCCGCAAATATTGTAACTTCTGTAGCTAATATAGATTCCTCTATTTTAGTATCTCCAAGGAGTTCGTTTACTTTACTTCTTAACTTCTCACGGTAATCATTTACTATGGCAGGTGAACGTTCTTCTATAAATAATATCTCTTCTAGCATTCCATTTAGTTTGTTTAACAAATCGTTCGCTAGATTTGAACCTTCAGCAGTTCTTGTTTCAACTAATTGTTCTGCTGCTTTTCTGACTGCATTCTCCACTATCACCCAAAGTTTTCCTTCATCTACTGTATGCTCTTCAAGCATAAATACATCAGGAAATCTTGATAAAGTGGATACTTTTATATCATTTTCAATCTGAAAGGTTTCACTTATTTTTTGAAAATTCTTCATATATTCGTGAGCTATATCTTCGTTGTACTTCACACATAGCGTATTTTCTGTATAATCCTCATAAGTAATAAATACATCCACCTTACCTCTGCCAATATACTTTTTTAATACATTACGAATTCCAGCTTCAAAAAAGCTAAGTTTCTTGGGCATCTTAATGGAAATATCACAGTATCTGTGATTAACAGCTTTCATTTCAACAATGATTTTACGGTCCACTTCAGCTATTTCACATCTACCAAAACCAGTCATACTTTTTAACATAATCACACAACTTTCATTTGCTTAAATTAGCGCAGCCTAATAATTCCAATCTTAGGCATTACAACTAATTATAATTGATATAATAATACAAGTCAAGCAATGGGGTAAAATAAGTTTAAATCTATTAATTGATTGCTTCTGCTACTAACAAATGTTATACTATTCCATGATTATAATGTTGAAATCAAAAAGCCCCAACTTTAGACCCCAACATTATGTTATATGTTGCCCGACAAAAGCCCTATTATATAAATTTTCATTGGCAATTTGTACAGAACAGAAAGTGTGAATGCGCCT
>DALYNO010000038.1:0-14769 GCA_031975295.1 Anaerocolumna sp.
ATGGAAAAAAGCAGTTTCAAAGAATCAGGCAAAACTACTTTTAAAGCTAGCGGATCCCGGGTAATTTCTACTACATCTCTTCCGTGTCCATATTGAGAAAAATATCAAAACAGTCCTCTAGAAATCTCTGTCGGTATCAGCTCATATACTTAATTATATTATATCTGCTTTACCACATCCATCTATATAATATTCAAATCCTTATAGATTTTCATTCTTCCATCTTTTTAAATCAGGAAAATATGACAACATAGATTCTCTGGCAGTTTTCTCATCGGGATAGATACCCATTTCAATTTCAATTGGAATGCAGGTTGCAATCATTTCTTCCATTGTCTCATCCTTGGTGAACTCTCCACCCTGGTAACAATAGTGGCAATACTCCTCGCTTTTGCTACCATCCTTTTCTGTTCCCTTGTCCTCTTGGCTTCTTAGTGGCATAGCACAGCTTTGGCAAAAAATAGTGTTCTCCATAATCGTAATCTCCTTTATCTTTTTGATAAGGAAATTATACCAGCCTTAATATGACACCAGTTTGTCATATTAAATATATTTCGTACAAATGTTTGCATTTATTTTAATACCTCTTTATATACACGCAATACATTCTTATAAAAGATTCCTTCTATTTGTGAATGGGTAAATCCTTCTTTTTCTAATGCATCTGCAAGTACCGGCATATGGGAAGCATCGGAGAGTTCTTTATGTAAGGGGATTCCATCAAAATCTGAACCAAGACCAATACATTCATAACCTCCTACATTAGCAACATGCTGAATGTGTCTAACAATAGATGCTACAGACCCTTTGTCATCCTTATCATCCTCTAAAAAGAGAGGATAATAATTCATTCCTGTAACGCCTCCCCTATCTGCTAACTTTCTAATCATATCATCGGTTAGATTTCTTACATGGCTGCAAATATGCCTTGCATTTGAATGACTCGCAACAAAAGGCTTCGTTGTATTATTTAGTACCTGATAAAAGCCTGCATCAGAAAGGTGAGACACATCGATTATCATCCCCAGTCGCTCCATCTCATGAATAAAATCAAGCCCGAAATCAGTTAATCCTCGTACTGTTTCAGGTGTACGATAATCTGGATTACCATCTATCCTAAGAGAGTAATTAGGAAATCCTATGCCGTTTTCAAAATTCCAAGTTAACGTCAGCATTCTTACCCCTAAACGGTAGAAATTTCTTAAATGGGATAAGTTACATCTGGTGACCCCTCCCTCTTCTATGGTTAGAAAAGCAGATATTTTCCCTGCTTCTTTATTCTGATTAATATCTTCATATTTTAGAGCAAGTGCTATGGTATCGCTATTTTCTTTTAATTCCTCATAAAATAAATCAATTAATTTAAGACAATGTTCCATTGGATCTGCCTGTTTTTTCATTTCCACAAACATGGCAAAGTTCTGTAACAAATAGTTTCCCTTTTTCATTTTATCTAAATCCATATGTAATTCATTTTTCTTAAGATTATATAATTTACCATTTTCTTTTGCCTGGTATATTTCAGAAATGGTATCACAATGCATATCAGCTACTAACATTTTTATTTCCTTTCCATATATCATTATTCGGATTAGGCCATTGGGAAAAAATCCAATTTCTAGTATTTATGATGCAATTGATACGAATACTCTGACTTTAGTCACCCCATGGGCGAGACTTTGCAGCCATAAAACTGTAGTAATTGCATACGACATAATTAAGTTTATATCCTTTCCCAATCACCTTTCTATATTCAGGTATTACAAATTTCAAAGGTTAAATATCTCAAATTGATTTAAAAAATACTCCCCACAGCCTTAATCGAACCGGCTAAATCTTCTCTATAATCCTCTTCTCCATAAACTAGACTATTTATTACCACACCATCACTTCCATTTTTTGCAGTAGCATGGATATAGCGCCCTTCTCCAAGATACATAGCAACATGACCCGGAAAATATATCAAATCCCCTGGTTTTATAGCCTCAAGTTCAATTTCTTTTATGGAAAAGTCTTCTTTCATGGAAGCATCTCTATAAATGATAACGCCATTTAAATAATAGGCCATAAAGGTAAGACCTGAGCAATCAATTCCAAGAGGACTCTTTCCACCCCATCTATACTGGGTACCTAAATAAGAATATGCAGTATATACAAGCTCATTTCTAAAAGTCTCTTCCGTATATTGATTATGATTAGATTTATATTCACCTAAAAACTTGCCCTTGATATAACCGTATCTGCCATCACATAAGGTTACACCTACCCAACCATTTTCATCTTCTCCAGATATCACATTTAAAACCGCTCCTCTGTAAAGGGTTTGCAGACAAAACCCTTGCACTTTGGGAATAGCTAAAATATCTGCACAACTTTGCACTACTACCATTTTCACACCCTGATTCCATCTAGATATTATATCTGTGTGGGTGATTATCTGAGATTTTAATACAAATCCTCTGTATCTATATTCTGTTATAATTTCATACCATTCTTCCTTAGGGTTTGAAATTATTTCAATTGTTCTTCCATAGAAATCTTCATCAACTAACTCGCTTTCTACTCTGGGTTCTTTTCGTATTGGCAGTAATGCAGTATTAATAATTGCTAGGCTCATGGTCTTCCTTACTCCAATGCATACGTGAAATAGCATAGTTCTGGCATATGGATTAATTTGTTTTATTCATCCTATTGACTGTATTACTATTTTATGCAATGGAATAGTATCTTTTATGCCCATTCGTTTTCCTGTTTGTGCAAAATGCATATGAAGTGTTTAGGTTTGGCTATTTGGGCATCATAAGATTAGGGTGTCAAAAAAAATTCTAATGAATAGAGAGTACATTGGTGCATATCAGGTCGACGGAAATGATTGTCTACATCCACTCTTCAGCCAAAACAGCATATTCATAAGCATCAATCCATATTGGCTGATTCTTTTCGTCCATTTTAAAATATCGGATTTTTTTATAATGGCCCTCTCTTCTCATATGAAGTCTCTCCATTAATCGCCATGATGAAGTGTTTTGTGTATTACATCTTGCAACAATCCTTCTTGCCTTACAGTTTTTTATGGCATAATCAATAAGAGCCCATGCCCCTTGGTTGGCATACCCTCTGCCCTGATAAGACAAATGAAAGACATAACCTATTTCCCAAGTATCAAAGTCCCCTTTCGAGAAATATAAATTGCCTATTACTTTATCTTCTTCTTTTAAAACAACTGCATAAAAGTTCTTATCCTTGGACCGTCTTTTAGACTCTGTCACACAATCACCTTGTGAGTAAACTCCATAGGGCTCATATTTTACTACTACAGGATCGGATAAATACTCATACAAATCTTCCCAATCCCCTTCTCTAAATCTTCTTATTATCAAATCTTTTGTTTCAATGACTATGTCTAAATCTATATCTTGCTTATTGCTATTCACTTTATTATCAGCCATATACTCTCCCCCAAATGTTCTGTTCCTATGGTAATTTTCTCTTTATCAGGATTCGTCTGTAAAATCACTTATCAAATATATTCTTCGTTTATATATCCATACGGACAAATTGATTCATAAGAATACCAATATTTTTATCATTATACTCTCCTTCTAAATACTTGGCAATTGATTATATGGATTAAAATGTTTACTACCTATGGACTTTAGTAAGGGAATGGAGTAAAATGTATGAAAAATTATAACTTTCATACTATTTTAGGAGGAAACCATGGGATATATACCATCTGTAGAAGAGGCATACGAAATACTAAATAAATATAACAAAGACGAATTTCATTTAAAACATGGAAGAATTGTATCAGGTGTCATGGGATATTTTGCAGCTGAACATGATCCAGACAATATTAACTACTGGAAAGTGGTAGGTATGCTCCATGATCTTGATTTTGAACTATATCCCCAAGAGCATTGCATAAAAAGTCAAGAGCTAATGAGGGAGCTGGATTTAGAGGAGGGTATTATAAGAGCGACTGCCAGTCATGGTTATAACATAACCGTTGCTATTAAACCCGAGGCTTATATGGAGAAAATTCTATATGCCGTAGATGAACTAACAGGGCTTATTGGTGCTGTAGCTTTAATGAGGCCTTCTAAAAGTGTATCAGACCTTGAGGTAAAATCTGTAATGAAAAAATTTAAAACCACCAATTTTGCTGCCGGATGTTCCAGAGAGGTCATTCAAAATGGGGCGGCCATGCTTCATATGGAACTGACTGAACTGATAGAACAAACCATACATGCCATGCGTAGTCTTAATCCCGAGATGGGTTTATAAGCTAGAATAGGTATATCGAAACATAATAAAGTTTCCATCCGCCAAAGGGTGCTGTTTCCCCTGCTAGAATCACTATGGTGCTGTGATTCTAGCAGGATTATCACACTAATTATTAAGTTATTTCTTAAGCGGATTATACTATTATATAATTTTAGAGAAAATGTCTAGGAATAGGGAACTTGCAATAAACTGCCTTAATCAGCTTTATCATATCCAATAACAGTCCATATACCGGTATCATCAGTTCTAACAAGTTTTTTTAAATAAACAGTCTTAACCAGAGATTTCTTATCATGAACCCTGGCAATTGCAGTAATACCATTATTCTCTGTAATTTCTATCTCCTCATATGATATTGGGTAATCTCCTACTATGCCTTCAGGTGATAATAAAAGGCTCGCAAATACCTGTGTAACAAAGGCTGGATCAAGTCTCCAAGGGGAGTGCCCTTCATCAACTTGTTTTTGTGTGGCTTCTTCAACGCCTAAATCATAAGGAACAGCAATTTCTCCTTTAGATTCCTCGTGATTACAAGCCTCTATCTGGTATATCCTATCCTCTTCATAAACCGTGATTACCCCGTGTAAATTGTGAAATACCTCTATACTCTCCGTATTTTCTTTAGAACTCCATATTTCCCTTATAAAAACTAAACTAAAGATGACTCCCACTATAAGGATTACTACTGCCCATAAAGGAGAAAATATCCTTTTTATTTTCATTATATTGTTATGTAAATTCATAGAACCTCCTCTTCGAAATCATTAAAAACCTATGTTGGGTCAAAAGATTAGCGTGTCAAAAACTTGATTATAGCTATGGCATGCATATAAGTGTATAGATATGATGCCCGGTCAAATACCGCAGTTAATATTACAGCCTGGCAATTTACACAAATCAGAAATTCTCATACCTGGATTTCCATACATAAGAATACCTAATTCTCAAAGGTAAGGTCTTCTAAAGCATTAACATCGGCGCAAATTTCTTTCTGTTGGTACAAAATGTTTATGAAGTGTTTTAGTTAGGCTATTTGATCCAGACATCAAGATATTAAAAAATACAAAACGTTACAAGGCTCTCGTAACATTTTGTATTTATAGTTAATTCTCATCTTGATTTTCATCCGTATTATGAGGAACAATTATATTTTTATCTTTATTATTTATATATTCATCTACCCTTGGGTCTTTAATATTGTAAACTCGCTTCCACTCTTTCGTTTCAACATTTTTAGCTGTTTCAGATCGATTACGATATAAGAATTTAATAATATCATAGCAGTCAATCCATATTTCATTATTGCCTTCTTTTTGAGATTCATCAAATATAAGTTGCATACCAAAGTGCAGGTGTGGTGTATCTATATTGTTCATATTTTCTTTTGCACTATATCCAGTTCTTCCAAGATAACCAATTACATCACCAGCTGTTACAACACTTCCAACTTCCAATTCTTTGTTATAAGGAAAATTCTTTCTTAGATGGGCATAGTAATAATACCTTTTCCCATCAAAACTTCTGATACCTATTCTCCAGCCTCCATATTGATTCCAGCCAAGAGCCTCTACAAATCCAGATTCTACTGCAACAATAGGCGTTCCAACCTGCCCCATCATATCGTGACCTAGATGTCTTCTCTTATAGCCATAACTTCTGGATACACCAAAATCATCAAAGTCACTATAGGGAAAGAATTTTGCTACAGGCAGATATGCTTTAAGCCCATACTCTTTTACCCATACCTTTTCCTCAGGGTTTTCTTCGCTCACCTTTTCAACTTCGTATTCTCCTACAAATCCTCCAAGGACAGCCGTATAGGCTTCAAGATAATATTGATAGTATTTCGAGTCCTTTGTAAGAGATTCCATGGTTTCTTCTTTATTCTGCAGCTTATTCACTAGCTCTGTCATATCTTTTTCTTTATATCTGTTAAAATCCCCACCGTACTTTGCACCAAGATAGGCAAGTAGTTCTATCCAATTTACCTTAATCTCCTGATCTTTCGAGGCAACATCATATTCATAAGCCTTTCCCATAGCTTGGCTGCTTACATCAAAGTCAACCCATTTTATGTAACCTTTTTCCCCTGTATTATGAAAGAAGGCTCCTAAGGCTCCATCTGCGTATTCCTGGTAAAACAAATAGGATAGCACTAAAGTCAATAAAACCAGTTCTAACATTATTCCTTTTCGTATCATAATCCTTTTAATCATGTATGCCCTCACATGCAAACTGTAGTATAATCTTATGTCTTAAATAAACGCCCTAGTACAAAATAGCTAGTAAAAATTATTATTTATGTATGAAGATATGAAATGTATATTTTACCAATCTATATTTAAAATGAGGCAAATTGTGGTATAATACTAAATATAAGATTAATTTAAAAACTATGAATGAAAATAATTAATCTGCGTAATTTGTATTACATTGCAAATAAAAGAAAGAAAAGAGGTTACAAATGAATACAGAATGGTCATTAGATGCTTTGTACAAAGGTTATGAGGATAAAGCCTTTACAGAAGATTTAAAAAAATTGGATGAATTAATAAAACAAATTAAAGATTTCATTAAAAACCTAAGCCATATGGCTCCTGATGATGGAATATTAACAGCCGTAGCTTATTTTGAACAATACGAGGTATTATCTCACAAATTAAGCGCCTATGTACAATTACGTCTTTCAACTAATACTACAGATAGCCAAACCAATACTCTTATGGCTAAAATTGAAGAACTAAACAGTAGTTTATCCAAGGAGTTGGCTGCATTCAAAAAATATGCTGCCTCCTTAGAAAATCTTTCTTCCATCATACGATCCAATCCTGAGTTAAAAGAATATGAGTTCTTTTTCAAAGAAGTTGTTATGGGTGCTAAATATGCACTTAGTGATGAAGCCGAAGAAATACTTGCAAAAGTAAACTTATCCGCTGGTTCTGCCTGGTCCAACTTGCAACAATATTTAACTTCAACTCTTGTAGTAGATTATAAAGGAGAACAGGCTACCCTATCTGGTATCAGAAACTTAGCCTATAGTGAAGATGCTGCTGTTAGAGCTGAGGCCTATGAGGCAGAACTTGCAGCTTATAACAAAATTAAAGATGCTGTTGCTTTCTCTCTCAATCACCTAAAATCCTTATCAAATACCGTTGTAGAATTAAGAGGTTATGAATCCCCTCTTGATATGACCTTGTTCCAATCCCGTATGTCAAGAGAAACCCTTGATGCTATGTATACAGCTATCAAAGAATATTTACCTAAATTCCATGCTTATCTTAGAAGAAAGGCTGCATTATTAGGTCACAAAAACGGACTACCCTGGTATGACTTATTCGCGCCACTGGGTGAATCTCATAAGAAATACACCATAGAAGAAGCTAAGGATTATCTTATAAAGCATTTTGAAGGATTTTCTAAAGATTTAGTAGACATGATTAGAACTGCTTTTGATGAAGGCTGGATTGATTTTTATCCTCATCCGGGCAAAGTAGGCGGCGCTTTTTGCGAAAACCTTCCCTATATTAAACAAAGCCGTATTTTAACTAACTTTGATGGTTCTTTAAGTGATATTGTTACTTTAGCTCATGAACTTGGTCATGCATATCATGGATTAAATATTGAAGATCATAAGCCTTTAAACTTTGATTACAGCATGCCTGTAGCTGAGACTGCTTCCACCTTTAATGAAACGGTTATTATGAGTGCTGCCATTAAAGAAGCAGAAGGAGAAGAAAAGTTAGCTCTTATCGAAAGTCAGTTACAAGATGTGACTCAAATCATTTGTGACATTTATTCCAGATTCTTATTTGAAAGTGCAGTATTTGAAAAACGTAAAGAGACCTTCCTGTTCCCTGATGATCTAGAGGCTCTTATGATGGAAACACAAAAACAGGCTTATGGAGATGGCCTTGACCCTGATAAATTAAATCCTTTTATGTGGGTTTGTAAAGGTCATTACTATATTGACAGCCTTAACTTTTACAACTTCCCTTACTCCTTTGGCGGATTATTTGCTAGAGGGTTATATGCGCAATATAAAGTCGAAGGAGATGCCTTTGTACCTAAATATAAAGCCTTACTAAAAGCCACTACAATAAGTACTGTTGAAGAAGTTGCTAAAATGGCTGATATTGATTTAACTACACCTGATTTCTGGAGACAGAGTCTTGCTATCATAGCAGAAGATATTGATTTATTCTTAGAGCTAAGTAAAAATAAATAAACTGAAATCATATTGTGATGCCCGGGTCAAATAGCCTAACTGAAACACTTCATAAGCATTTTCATTGGGGCTTTTTGAACCGGGCGTCATATTGTTCGTCTATATATACTATATTTCTAATAAACATGTATCCATTCTTAAGATTCTTCATTTATCATGAACTTTACCGAATATAGGCATATCTCTTCCATTTCCCGCTAAAGAATCTTGCACCATAACATATTCCACGCACTAACCAGTCAATAGTCATTGCAATCCATACACCTAAAACCCCAAGTTCAAAATAATCAGCCAACACATAACTAAAACCTATTCTCCAAATCCACATAGAAAGTATTGATACAATCATGGTAAATTTTACATCATTAGAAGCTCGTAAAGCATTAGGAAGTGCAAAAGAAAATGGCCATACAATACAACAGCAGATGGTATGATATATAACTAACTGCAAGGTGACAGCTGTGGTCTCCGCCGATAAATGATATAGACCAACCAATGGAACTCTGAAAAGCAATATAAATATATTCAATGAAATCATGATGATATACGTTAATTTCATTAATTTGACTGTGTATTTTTTAGCCTGATCCACATCTCCTGCACCAATACACTGTCCTACAACTGTGATCATTGCAATACCAAGGGCAGACCCTGGTATTAACTCCAGCCCGGCAATGGTGCCCGCAACCGAGTTAGAGGCAATAGCAATTTCTCCAAAGCTAGTAGTAAGTCCCATTACTAAGATCTTACCAATCTGAAAAATACTGTTCTCCAGACCATTTGGTACACCAATATGTAATATTCTCTTAATCATATCTTTGTCAAATCCCATACGAAGAATATTTTTACTAATGGATACTAAGTTATCTCTATTCCGAATCATATAGAGCATAATTAAAGCTGCAACAATTCTAGCAACTAACGCTGGTATTGCTACACCTTTCACTTCCATATGTAAGCCAATTACTAAGATAGCACTTAATACAATGTTAACTACATTCATAATGAGAGAAGCTATCATTGATACAGTTGAATTACCCATAGCTCTAAATAGTGCTGCACAAGAATTATAGATGGCTAAAAATGGGAAGGATAATGCTGTTATATAAAAGTATATCATCGCATTATTCATAATAGTTGGATCGATATCTCCATAGATTAATCTTAAAATTAATTTATTACCGATCAAAGCAATGGCCATTATGAAAACGGCAATTATAGTTGTTATCAGTAATAGTTGGTCCGCAGCTTTACAAGCCTTTTCCTTATCTTTGTTTCCTAAATACTGTGCAGCAACAACTGCTCCTCCTGTGGCTAGGGAAGAAAATAGGGTAATGAGTAATACATTAATGGTATCTACCAAGGATACGCCGGATATAGCTGATTCGCCGGCTCTTGATACCATCATGATATTTGCCATACCTACAGTTACTGCCAAAAGCTGCTCAATAATAAGTGGGATAATTAATTTGTACAGTTGCTTTTTGGTAAACATAATTTCACTCCTTAAACACCTTTGCCGTTTTTTACAATTAATAAATGTAAAGTCCATTATGAACCTACCTTCCTGAAATAGCAATGTTATTTCCAATATTAATAAATTCTTAATGATTTCTGGCAAACTATAAAATCGATAAAATCCACATTACGTTGCTAACGAACTTTGCAACATCAGGTAATACTTGCTTGATAAAATCCTAATTTCTTAATTTAAGTATTGACATTAACGCTACGTAATGGTTTATGATTATGTTGTAAGGACGTGATGGCATCAACTTTACAAACATTATACTATTGCGCGAAGTATAGAAAGGAACTGGCTGCTATGGAATATACAATTCTAAAATTAAGTCGACTAGCTGGAGTAAGTACCAGAACCCTTCGTTATTATGATGAAATTAATTTATTAAATCCCTGTAGAATGAATTCTTCTGGCTACCGCATTTATGGGCCCCATGAGGTAAGCCGTTTGCAGCAAATTCTTTTCTACAGAGAACTTGGAGTGAGTCTATTAGATATTAAGGATATACTGAATTCTCCCTCCTTTCATTCTATGAATGCATTAAAAGAGCACCATGAAAAGTTACTAGAAAAAAGACAACAAATAAATAGTCTCATAGCTAATGTTGAAAAAACGATAGCCATGGAGGAAGGAATTTTAATTATGAAAGATAAAGAAAAATTTGAAGGTTTTAAGAAGAATCTAATTGATGAAAATGAAGCTAAATATGGTAAAGAAATTCGAGATAAATATGGAGATGATGTAGTTAATGAATCCAACCGCAAGATGATGAACTTAAGTCGTGAAGAATATGACAAAATGGAGCAGTTAGGCAATCTTGTTCAAAGTACTTTAAAAGAAGCTTTTGCTACAGGTGATCCAGCAGGTGAATTAGGTCAGAAAACAGCAGCCCTTCATAAAGAATGGTTATCCTATTCTTGGAAAGAATACTCCAAGGAGGCCCATGCTGGTCTTGCCAATATGTACGTGGATGATGAAAGATTTACAGCATATTATGATAAAGAACAACCAGGCTTAGCTCAGTTCTTACGGGATGCCATTCTTATCTACACAAAATAGGTATGATTAACGGTATCTAATTTTAAATAAATGAAATGATTTAAATGATTTAGGATTATGATAAATGGGACTGTTAAACTAAAACATAAAGATATATAACTTAATGTTTTAGTTTGAAACAGTCCCCTATTTTTCATCCCACATATTACTGCAAGGTTAGATTGCAAAACTATCATTGTCTTTATCCTGATTCCATAAATACTCCATACGATTTGCAACTTCTTCCGCAGTTTCAATGCCATGTCTATCTGCTATAAATCCAAGAGTCATATCCATACCAGCAGATACTCCAGAAGAAGTATAGTATTTTCCATCTACTGACCATCTAGCTTTTTTTAACCAATTAACATCATTATCCATACTGACTGCCCAATCAAAGGCTCGTTTATTAGAGGTTGCTGATCTATTACTTAGAAGTCCGGTTTTAGCTAAAAGTCCTGAACCAGTACATACAGTTAAACAATATGCAGCAGACATTGCATACTCTTGCAGCGTTTTTATAAAATCTTCGTCCTGTACTAATACTCGTGTTCCCGCTCCACCTGGAAGAAACAATATTCCCTTTTGATTTAACTCTTTCCAGTGACGTGTAACTACCTTTACTCCCTGCCTGCTTTCTATAACTCCTCCAGTTGGAGAATAAAATTCTAATTGATAATGTTCTCTAAGTATACCAAGTATCTCAACTGGGCCAAAAGCATCAAGTGTTTCAAAGTCTTTAAATAGAATTATATTGATATCCATAGATTCTGTTTCCTTAGTTATTCTCCTCCTCATCATTACCATAATAATGATTTCCACAATTGTTACCACTATTATTACCAATTCCGCCTTTAATAGGTGCAATTAGAAATCCAATGATAATACCTGATAACAAACCAATTATAGATAATAAAATCCCAGTCCTTTTATTCATTTCATACCTCCATTTTTTATTTGAATTATATTTTACCTAATTATAACAATTTAAATCACTATAAACAATATAAAGACTTGTAAAATTAGAATAAAGAACGTGCTAACATATCCCGCGTTGTCACGCTGTCACCCAAGTGACAATCTTTCATAGGCCTGGCATGTGCATTCTCCCGTTAGAGCTTTTTATTGTATTAATTTCAAAAAAAAATCGTACTATAACCAACCTTATTGTTAGCTTTAGTACGATTCCTTTATATGTTATGCTGTCTGTTCAAATTGAGAATTGTAAAGACTTGCATAGAATCCTTGTGCTTTTAATAAATCTTCGTGATTTCCTTGTTCAACAATATCACCATCACGCATTACAAGTATTAAGTCTGCATCTTTGATGGTTGATAATCTATGGGCAATAACAAAGCTGGTTCTGCCTCTCATTAAATTATCCATGGCTTTTTGAATTCTGATTTCTGTTCTGGTATCAACTGAACTTGTAGCTTCATCAAGAATTAGAATCTTAGGATCTGCAAGAATTGCTCTTGCTATGGTAAGTAATTGTTTCTGACCCTGGGATACATTACTTGCTTCTTCATTTAGTACCATATTATAGCCATCTGGTAATGTAGAGATAAAATGGTGGGCATGTGCGGCTTTTGCGGCTGCAATTACTTCTTCATCCGTCGCATCCTCTTTACCATAACGAATATTCTCCATAATGGTTCCATTAAATAACCAGGTATCTTGTAGAACCATACCAAACAGCTGTCTTAATTCACCTCTGTTAAAATCCTTAATATTATGACCATCTATTAAGATTTCACCTTTGTTCACATCATAAAATCTCATTAATAACTTAATCATAGTAGTTTTACCAGCACCAGTAGGACCTACAATGGCGATTTTCTGACCAGAAGTTACATCTGCTGAGAAATTCTTAATAATAATCTTTTCAGGGTTGTAACCAAATTGAACATTTTTAAAGGCAACCTTGCTGTCTAAATTATCTGTTTTCACAGGATTATCTACAAACTGATCTTCCTCTTCTTCACCAAGGAATTCAAAGACTCTCTCTGCAGCTGCAGCTGTCTGTTGTAATTGTGCAGATATCTGTGCAATCTGTGCGATGGGTTGATTAAAATTTCTTACATAGGTTATAAAGGATTGGATATCACCAACTTGGATAGAGTTTTTAACAACTAAATATCCACCAAGTATGGATACACCTACGTATCCAATATTACCTACAAAACCCATAATGGGGAACATCATTCCTGATAGGAACTGTGACTTCCATGCGGAATTATATAAGGTATCATTGGCTTTTTGAAATTCCTTTAAAACCTGTTCTTCTCCGTTAAAAGCTTTAATAATATTGTGTCCGCCATAAACTTCTTCCACTTGACCATTCACATGACCCAAGTATTCTTGCTGATCTTTAAAATACTTTTGAGATTTACTCATAATCAGGCCAATCAGTATAGCAGATAAAGGCAGTGTTAATAATGCAACTATAGTCATGGTGCCGCTAATTGTCAGCATCATATAAAGAATACCAATAATTGAAGCTATTGATGTGATAATCTGTGTTATACTTGTGCCCAAACTCTGATTCAATGTATCTACATCATTTGTAACCCTGGATAGTACTTCACCATGAGTTCTTGTTTCGAAATAATTCATCGGCATACGATTGATTTTGAGTGATAATTCTTTTCTCATCTGATAAGTAACCTTTTGCGTTACCCCCGTCATAATATATCCCTGTACAAAGGATAGTACCATACTAATGATATATAAACTTAGAAGGGTAAGCAAAGTTCTGCCTATTTTTTCAAAATCAATGCCGCCACTTCCTTGTACTTTACCAACCAAGCCTTTAAATATATCAGTGGTAACATTACCCATTATTTTCGGTCCGATAATTGTAAATATCGTACTGCCAATGGCAGTTAGAATAACTAATACCAATTGTAACTTATATTTTCCGATATAATGAAACAGCTTTCCGATGGAGCCTTTAAAATCCTTTGGTTTATCCATCATGGCGCCCATTGGTCCACCACCCATAGGGCCTCCGCCCATTCTAGGTTTTCTTGAAGATTTCATATTATTATCATTACTCATAGGACAGTTCCTCCTTTGACAGCTGAGATAGGGCAATTTGGTTATATACATCACAGTTTTTCAGTAATTCTTCGTGAGTACCTTTACCAACTATTTTGCCATCATCCAATACTATAATCTGATCTGCATGAATAATGGTACTGATTCTCTGTGCAACTATAATAACTGTACTATCACCAGTTTCCTGTTTTAAAGCTTTACGAAGCACTACATCCGTCTTATAATCCAATGCTGAAAAACTATCATCAAATATATAAATTTCAGGGTTCTTAGCAATTGCTCTTGCTATAGATAATCTCTGCTTTTGTCCACCAGATACGTTAGTACCACCTTGAGAAATAGGTGAATTGAATTTATCATCTTTTTCTTCAATAAAGTCTAAAGATTGAGAAATTCTAGCAGCTCTAAGTACTTCTTCAGTAGATGCATCCTGTTTACCAAATTTTACATTAGATTCAATAGTACCTGAGAATAAAACACCTTTTTGTGGCACAAATCCAAGTTTCTCTCTTAAATCATGTTGACTCACATTTCTAATATCAACACCAGATACTTTTAGACTTCCCCCTGTAATATCATAGAATCTTGGGATTAAGTGAACTAATGTTGATTTACCACTACCAGTACTTCCAATGAT
>DALYNO010000039.1:0-14661 GCA_031975295.1 Anaerocolumna sp.
TAAATAATGAGACTATAAACGCAAAATAAAAATGTTAAAACAAAAATAATGTGTGCAAATCAATAGAATCAAAAATTTAACCAATTAAAATAATGTAGATAAACTAAACCAATTTCAATAAATTAATCAGTAAAATAAAGTAAACAGATTTATACAAATAAAAAAGTTAAAATAAATCAAAACAGTTTATGAAATGTAAAGTAAAAAAATAAAGCAAATGTAAATAAAGCAAATGTAAATAAAGCAAATAAACCTAAAATAAATAACACAATAAAAAATACTAACTCAAAAAACTAACTTATAATAATAGAAAGAAGAGGTAACGATATGATAAAAAAACATATATTTCATTCAAACTTTATGAAGGCAGCATTATTTGGTTTGTTTCTATCAACATTCTCAACTGGAGTAGCCTTTGCAGAAACAAATGCAAGTGTAGATAAAACCTTAGCTTTTACTTCAGAAGTTTCATCAATAGATAAGGAATTATCCAAGTTACAAGAAGAAATTGATCAATACGTATTTGTAGATCATGCTGATGAAATAAGTAAAAAAGACTTTATGGTTACAAATACTGGTGTAGTAGATGGGGTAGTGGAAGTAGGAATATTGCCTTATAGCAAAGCAAATGCACAGGTTATAACAGATGCTTTTGGTACAGATAAAGTAAAGGTGGTTGAAGGGGAAGATGTGATGATGTACGCCTTTGACGAGGGAATTCTCATAGAGGGGGAAGAAACGCAAGAAGTTGCTCCTGAAACTGCACCAGACATACAATTTGATGATGCCATATTTGATAAATTAGATTCCGTAAATAATCTTTTATTTGAAGTTAATGCGAAAGAATTAGAAGAAAAAGGGATATCAATTATGTCCACACAAGCAACTGAAACAGCAGTTGAAATTGGTGTTCTTCCCTATACGAAAGAAAATGTTAATTATATAAATGATCTTGTAGGCAAGGATTTAATTAAAGTTCTTGAAGGAAAGGAACCAGAATTAATGGCAACTTCCGGTATGGCAGTTGATCCAGTGTTAGAAGAGGGTAAAGTGGTTGCTACAGCATATGATTCTAACATTGATCCGGTCAAACTTACATCTGATTCTGAGAATACAAAAACAAATGGTAGGCCATCTCCTGTAGTTATATTAAGCATTGCTGGCGTAATTATTTTACTTGGCGGCACAGCTTATGTATTATCCAATAAGAAATTAGACTAATGCACAGCAATTCAAGTTATAAAAGAGTTTCCATTACTTACAAAAATCCTATCATATAAATCTTAGCATGCACCTGTATCCATAAGTTGGAATCAGGTGCATTTTTTTATTACCTTAACGAAAACTATTGTTCTATTGCCACTGAATCAAGAAAGTATAATAAACCTTGTATTAAATATAAAATAAACAACAAATATTATCGTTATCTTTAGATTTGTAAAAAACCAGGGAAAATTATTGGTTTTTCACTAAATTTTGAGTTAAAAATACCAAAAATATTATAAAAATTATAAATAGATTGAAATACTTCTAATCAAATTGAAGTTATACTTATATCAACAAATGAAATGTAATATATCAAAATTCATTCAAATTATGGGAGGTAACTTATGGATTTCGAAGAACTATCATTGGCAGTACAAAAAGGAAAAACAAAACAAGTTAAAGAACTTGTCAATCAAGGTATAGCAGAAGGATTGTCCATAGAAAAAATATTAAATGAAGGTTTAATAAATGCTATGGGAATTGTAGGAGAGAATTTTAAAAATAATAAAATTTATGTACCAGAAATGTTAGTGGCTGCAAGAGCCATGGCAGCAGGCTTAACAATCTTAGAACCTTTGCTAACCGCTACAGGCGTAAAACCCATTGGTAAAATTGTAATCGGAACCGTAAAGGGAGATTTACATGATATCGGTAAAAATCTTGTTGCTATGATGATGAAAGGTATGGGAGCAACTATCTATGATTTAGGCATTGATGTTCCTGATATAGCTTTCGTTGAAAAAGCAGAAGAAGTTGGCGCAGATATTGTATGTATTTCTGCTCTATTAACAACGACTATGCCTGCTATTTCAGATGTTATTAAAGAATTTGAAAAAGCTGGTGTCAGAGATAAATACAGAATTATGATTGGTGGAGCACCAGTTAATCAAGCCTTTGCGGACTCCATTGGTGCAGATGTATATACTTCTAACGCTAGTGATGCAGCAGAATCAGCAAAAGCCTTTTTACTATCTAGAAATTAATGAATTGGAGGATAACAACATGACCAAACAGTTTACAAAATTGGCTTATTCCAGTGTGGATGATTTTATTTACGGCTCCTGTCCCAATCCTGTGACAACAAAAAATGGACTAGTAATAGGAGGCGGACTCATCTATCCAGAAGTTAATTTTACGCTGCCTCCAATGAATATCAGGCAAGATACAATGCCAGAAGTGTTACGAATTTATAAGGAAATGATTGAAGGTGTACTAAAAAAAGCACATGAGCTGCATACACCTGGTTTAATCGTTGAATTTGAAACTCTTCCAGATATGACGGAACACCCTGAGTGGGGAATTGAAATACATAAGTTATTACGCCATACTATGTTTGAATATGAAGCAAAATATGGACTTAAGAGTGCAATCAGAATGACGCCCAATGACCTTAGAGAAATGAGCCGCCCTCCTGTAATGAGAAGTGGAAAGTACTGGGAAGCTATGGTTAGAACCTTTGAAGGTAGTGCTAGAGATGGAGCCGACATTTTAGCGATTGAATCTACTGGTGGTAAAGAAATCAATGATGAAGCGATTGTGAATGCGGATCTAAGAACCTCAATATTTGCACTTGGCTGTTTAGCTTCCAGAGATATGAAATGGCTTTGGACGAACATTTCAGGTATTGCCAAGGCCAATGATGTCATTTCTGGGGGAGACTCCGCCTGTGGTTTTGCCAATACTGCTATGGTCCTTGCAGAACAAGGTTTTATTCCCAAGGTATATGCTACTGTTATGAGAAGTATTACAGCACCAAGAGCTTTGGTTGCCATTGAAAACGGTGCTGTGGGACCTGGCAAAGATTGTGCTTATGAAAATGTATTCTTAAAGGCTATTACCGGAACACCAATTTCACTGGAGGGTAAAAGTGCTGCTTGTGCACATTTTAGTCCAATTGGTAACATTGCAGCCTCAGTGGCAGATTTATGGAGCAATGAATCAGTACAGCATGTCAAATTGTTGAGCGGTTTTGCACCTGTGGTATCAACAGAACAATTAATTTATGACTGCAGACTTATGAATACTGCAGCAAAAAAAGGCCATGCCAAGTTAATGAGAGATTTCTTAGTAGAATCAGATTGCTATTTAGATCCACAGGCATATATCCTAAGACCAGAAATAGTATTTGAAATAAGCAATGAAATAGTCAAATATCAAGACCCATTTCTTAGAACACTAAATACTGCTAAGCTGACGCTGGAAATCCTTCAAAGAGCAGTTAAAAATAAAGAACTCATTTTAGAAGAAAGAGAACTTAACTGGCTTGATATTTTAGAATCTCAGATTGAAGAAATTCCAGAAGACGAGGAAGCCTTCATTGCTGAAATGAAAGAAGAGGTAGATGCTACAAAATATAATCCTGCTGAATATGGCATCTAAAGCTATTGCAGGTATATGAATCAGAGATTATGAACTGAATAAGATAAAAATAACTGGATAATCTAAAGTGACAAAAGGATTCCAGTTATTTTTATAAGAGCACCATAATAAAACTTTATACGCCTGGGGGTTATGATGAATAAAGTAAAAATAGATATAATATCCGGATTTTTAGGTGCAGGAAAAACTACTTTTATAAAAAAATTAATGGAGGGCGTATTTCAGGATGAAAAGGTAGTTATATTAGAAAATGAGTTCGGTAAAGTTAATATTGATCTTGAGACGCTAGAGATGGCGGGACTGCGTGTAAAACCCATACAAGCAGGTTGTATATGCTGCAGTAGTTCACAGGAATTACAGACTGGTATACTTGAGATATTAACGGAATTTGAACCTGACCGCATTATTGTTGAGCCTACAGGAATTGCAAAACTATCAGAAATAATAGATATATTTAAAAATGGAAATCTGTCAAAGCAATGTATAGTGGAACATATTATTACAATAGTTGACAGTAAAAACTATTATTTAAGAACATTGATTTCCAAGGTTTTTTTTGAAGATCAAATTCGTGCAAGCGAAGTCATATTCCTAAGTAAAACGAATCACATGAGTGAAGAACAAATATTTAAAATAATTGCTGAAATCTATAAAATAAAACCATCATGCCGTATTATTTCGGATCCATGGGATGGTATTTCAATAGATCAACTGAAAAAACGAATAGCTCCATGGGAAGATATAAAAGAACCAAGTGTTACCAGGCTTAGTCTTCGTATCAATCATATCAATGATTTTGAAAGTTACGAATATTCAAAAAATGAATATGTAAATATAGATAAAATAAAACGATTTATTCAATGCGTGGAAAATAGTATTTATGGGGAAGTTCATAGGTTAAAAGGAATATGCAGGGACAAACAGTATGGTCCATATTCTATAGATTATGTTCCAGGTGAAACGGTTATAAAGTTTTTACCACATCATCAAAAAAAAGAAGATACATCTATCATTTGTATCATAGGCAGGAATATGGAGCCCAAAAAGTTAAACCGCTATTTTAAAACGTAATGTATCTTCTTAGTATTACAATAAATCATAAGGTTTGTCTATATTGTTTTGGTGTCATCCCGGTAGCTTTCTTAAACACATTAGAAAAATAGCTTTGATTATCAAATCCTACCTCAACGGCAATATTAATCAAAGAAAGGTTAGAACTTTTTAACAAAAGCCTGGCATTTTCAATTTTTAAGTTCAGAAGATAGTTAGAAAAATTGATGCCGGTCTCTTTTTTAAATAAAGTTGAAAAATAAGAGGGATTTAGTCCTATTTGCTCCGCCGCCATTTCCAAAGTGATATTCTGATTATAATGGTCATTGATATAATCAATACTTTTCTTTATAACAGAAAGGTTATTTATGGTGGTATGGGAAAATGCCATATTTGTAAATTGCTCTAGTGTTTCCATAAGTACATAGGATAAATCAGTCAGATTTTTCACACTGGTTAATTCCATCATAAAAGATTCGGTCATATGGTAAACAGAACTTTCATTAGAGCCTGCTTCATATGTAGCTCTTGATAATAAACCGATTAATTCAATACTTTTTACTTTGATAATATCAATATTATTTCCGGAGGTAAAATATATTTGGCCTAACATTTCATTTAAAGTAGCCTTGGCGCCTTTGGAATTACCTGACAATACGTCATGAATAAGACTTTTCTCCAATGCAAATTGTGTAGCAGAGTGAGGTTTGTATTCTTTTGTAAGTTGGATGTATTCACCGATTTTTGCCTGCTGTATTGCTTTATCACTTAACTTTTTTGTTCGTTCGGCTTCACCAGTAATTAAATTGGTTATGAGTAAAAACAGTAATTTACTTAAGTGTCTGGCTTGAAAAGGTTCTATTAAAGGGATTGCAGTCAATGCCGTATATAATTTTCTGCGATAATCCAGACTGATATTATATTTTTGTATAATACTATCAACCAGTGTGATATCAGGAAAATCAAGGGTAATCGGACCAGCTAGTATACTTCCCTGATAGGTATTATCCTTAACAATTGGTATTGTAAAATGTATGAGACCACCCGGGCACAAATAAATATAAGATTCTCCAAGGTTAAGGGATTGGAGGCAGGAATCCTGATGTTTCTGAGAACAAGGACAATACTTACCCGTAGCTTCTTCAAACAAAGAGCAAAATTCATATTTTTGACCAAATGAAGTAATTGGTTTTCCCTCCTTATCAAGTGATGTCAGGGTAATGTTTGTTGCATTAGCATAGGTATTAAGATTTACATTTAGAACATCAACAAAATCCATAACATAGATCCTTTCTGGAGGTTTAAAACGTATTAAATACACATAAATTAGTTGGAATAGTTCTAATTATATAGTAAATGTGTATATATTGCAACTTGATATATATATGAAAGTGTAAATAATATATGATATAATGAATGTGATAGATACATGGAACTTATAAACCTTACCTTTCCCGGGAATTAATAATAAATATATTTACTCGATAACAGACGTACATAATGAGGAGTTTCAATGAGAGACATAGTAGTGAAGAAAGAATTTAATATAGAAATTGAGGCAAAGGATGTTTTGCATTTGATTCAATGCTATGAAAATAGTCCTATTTATAATGATGTATTAAAGGAGTATGAAGGTTTAAAACAAAAAGTCTATGAAAGGTTAGATTTAAAGGCTGCCCTTTGTTTTACAACAATTGATTCTGAATATGTCTCAGTACTGCCAATGGGAAGTCCGGTCTTATATGTTATTGCAACAGTTGGTGATAAAGTAAGTGAATTAACCAGACAGCTATTTAAAGAAGATGAATACTTAAAAGGTATGTTGGTAGATGCCATGACGGATGCCTATTTGTTTGTGATGGAGTCAGAACTGAAAGAATGGATAAAAGAAGAATGTATACAACGAAAGTATGGGGTTAGCCATAGATATGAAGCACCAGTTAATATTCCTATGGAAGCACAGAAAATTGCATATGAAGCGACCAATGTAAACAAAAATCTTGGTATTACAATTACCTCCGGCTATATGTTTAATCCTGTAAAAACCAATTGCCAAGTGTTGGCTCTTACTTCTGATATGAATTTATTTCATTTAGAACATGATTGCAGCCAGTGTGATAATACAGCATGTAATGTTAGAAAAGTTTTCAAGAAAGACGAAAAATTAGAAGTCCCTGATAGGAAAGTATCAGCCCTCAAAGAGACAGACCTTAAAAATATAGATCTTAAAAATATAGATCTTAAAGATACAGATCTTAAAGATACAGACCTTTATATAACAATTGTTGACGCCCATAAAGAAACAGTACTAAAAATAAAGGATGGGGAAACACTTTTAGATTCTTTGATAAGTAACAGTATAAATCTGAATGGTGTTTGCAATGGGAGTGGTACCTGTGGTAAATGCAAGATTCAGTTAATAGAAGGTGAAATGGATATAACTGCAAGTGATAAAAAGCACTTTTCTAAGGATGAACTTTTAAAAGGTTATAGACTAGCATGTAAGGCAAGACCAAACAAACACTGTAAAATTAGAGTAAGTCCTATAGAAACCTCTGAATTTTTGGTCCTATCAGAATATAAGGAGGATAAAGATAAGTCATTGAGACATAAGGAAAGCGATGAAAATTATTCCATTGCAGTTGATATTGGAACCACAACCCTTGTTATATCCTTAGTAGGTCAATCCAGTAAATCAATCATTGATACCTATACGGCTGTAAATGGACAACGGGCATTTGGAGCTGATGTAATATCTAGAATACAAGCTTCTGTCAATGGGAGAGGAGAAGAATTAAGAAGTAGAATCTGTAAGGATTTACTAATTGGTTTTCGTAATGTAATCTCTCGTAATGGGATAGAACAACAGAAAATAAAAGAGATTGTTATCTCAGGTAATACTACCATGGGACATTTGTTAATGGGTTTTGATTGTACTAAACTGGGTGTATTCCCTTTTATACCAGTAGATATTAATCTCATGAACCGACATTTTTGTGAGGTATTCATGTGTAATGAATTGGATGCCTTAGTAACTTTTCTGCCTGGTATTTCTGCTTTTGTTGGAGCTGATATCGTATCCGGTTTATATTTTAATGGATTTCACCAGTCAGATCATATCAAAATATTGATTGATCTTGGAACCAATGGAGAAATGGCGATTGGTAATAAATATAATATAATTACAACTTCAACAGCTGCGGGGCCAGCTTTTGAAGGCGGAAACATTACTTGGGGTGTAGGTAGTATAAAAGGCGCTATTGCAAATGTGGAAATAAAGGAGAATAAAGTAACATGGCAGACCCTAGGCAATACAGAGCCCATAGGCATCTGCGGAACGGGTATTATTGAAGCGGTTGCTGAAATGGTAAGAAATGAAATAATAGATGAAACTGGACGAATGAGTGAGGATTATTTTGACGAGGGATTTCCCTTGGCAAGAACATCCTCAGATGAAATCATCACAGTCACCCAAAAAGATATAAGAGAGCTGCAGTTAGCCAAATCAGCCATCCGGGCAGGGGTAGAAACTTTGTGTTTACGTTATGGAGTTCATTATGAGCAAGTTGATCAGGTATATTTAGCCGGCGGTTTTGGTGTTAAGTTAGACCAAGAAAAGGCCATTGCAGTAGGATTATTGCCTGAGGCATTTAAGGGGAAAATTGAAGCAGTTGGTAACAGTTCATTAGGTGGTGGAGTAAAGTATCTGACGAATGAAGATGCAAAAGAACAGCTTAAAAAATTGATACAAATATCCTCAGAAATTAATCTTGCAAATGATCTTGCATTTCATGATTTTTATATGAAATATATGTTTTTTGGAGAGGCCGAATAACGCAAGATGAATCGTAGGGGTGCTATTATCCAAGATATTTACTATATTTGTAAAAGGTTTGGCAGGTGGGCAATGAAGATTATAAAAGACAATATGAGGTTAGATCCGGATTACCCTTTTAGAATCAGTGAACAAGTCTTAAAAAAAGAGGATAACTGTGAAGATTCCTATCACTGGCACAGTTTTTTTGAGATAACCTATATACATAAAGGTTGCGGTAATTATTTTGTAAATGGACAAAAATATGATGTTTCAGAGGGAGATATTATTATTTTTAATAATGTGGAACCTCACGGCTGGAAAGTATGGGATGAGGATATGCTTGCGGTTGTCATGGTTTTCTCCTCTGATTTTGTGGCGGAACGGACGAGCGTATTTGATTTGGAGTATTTATATCCTTTTGTAGAACGAGGCAGTAATTTTAGAAATAAAATTGCGAAAGAGGATGGTATTACAAGTGAAATTAGCAAAATGATTTTGGATATTAGACAGGAATGGAAATGGAAAAATACTGGTTATCGGCTTATGATAAAAGCCAATGTACTTCGAATTCTTACATTGCTTCTTCGTTACTCCCAGGATGATTCAAAACCCAGTGAAGAACTAATCCAAAAAAAGCAGGAAATGAAGAGATTGCAGGATGCTTTTGATTTCATATCCATGAATTTCTGTGAAAAATTAACGCTAAATGATGTAGCCGAGTCTGTACATATGAGTCCGAATTATTTTTCTTCTTATTTTAGAAGAGTTACCAATATTGGATTTAGCGATTATCTGGTTGAATTAAGACTTAAAAAAGCCAAAGAACTCATGAAAAATACAAATCTAAATAGTAAGGAAATTGCTATAAGGTGTGGATTTCATAATATGTCGAATTTTTATCGTCTGTTTAAAAAGAACACAGGTATATCACCCAGAGACAAAAGAAAAAATCAGGAGGTATAGCATGCAATATTTTGTAAAAGAAAAGTGGGTAGATTTTTTATTAGAGGATTATATGATGAGACTGGAACCAGTTACAGACTCTATAATACGTTGTATCTGTACAAAAAATCAGGAGTTTAAACAGGACTCCTCTATTATAGATAAAAACTTGGAGAGCAGGCATGCTTTTCGTGTTTCAGAAGTTGATGGTAGGGTATGTGTGGCTACGGATTTAGTGACAGCAGTAGTTCAACCCAAAACAGGAAGTATTTGCTGGCTGGATCATAAAAGCAACAGAATATTACTAGAAGAAACTAGTATAACTTTATCTAAAATAGATGTTATAAAGTATACTACTGAGGGAGAAAAGCCTGTCATCAACCGTGTTAAAACTGTAGATGGAGAACGGAATTTTATTCAGAATTTAAGACCTGTAGTTGACAGAACTGGATATAGAGGTAAATTGAATTTTTCCTTTCAAGAGGATGAAGGCATTTATGGACTGGGACAGGCAGAAGAAGGAATATATAATTATCGGAATCATAGTCAATACTTGTATCAACATAATATGAGAATTCCCATGCCCATGTTTTTATCTACCCAAGGCTACGGTATTTTAATAGATTGTGGCTCTTTAATGACTTTTAATGATGATGAAAACGGCTCCTATCTATTTTTGGATACAGTAGATCAAATAGATTATTATGTTGTAGTTGGGGATAAACCAGATCATATTATTTCCGGTTTTCGTTATCTTACCGGAACTGCAGCTATGTTACCGAAGTGGGCATATGGATATATTCAATCTAAGGAACAATATTATCAGGCAGAGGAATTGGTTGATATTATAAAACATTACAGGGAATTGGAGGTTCCTATTGACTGTGTAGTTCAAGATTGGAACAGTTGGGAGCCTGGGAATTGGGGTGAAAAACTTGTAGATCCAAAACGTTATGGTAATCTGAAGGAATGTATGGACAAAATTCGTGGGTTACATGCCCATGCCATGGTTTCTGTTTGGCCTAATATGAATGCAGGTGGTAAAAATCATACGGAATTTCTTGAGGCAGGATATTTATTGAATGACTTGGCAACTTATGATGCCTTTTCTTGGGAAGCTAGAAAAATGTATTGGAAACAAGCCAAGGAAGAGTTATTTCATCAAGGATTTGAGGCTTGGTGGTGTGATTCCACAGAACCATTCAGCGGACCAGATTGGGGAGGGGAAGAAAAAAAAGAACCTTGGGAACGATTTGAATTAGTTGGGTTAGAACACAAAAAATATCTGGATCCGACCCAAGCGAATTTATTTGCCTTGTTACATGCCAAAGGAATGTATGAAAATCAAAGAGAGACAACCAAAGATATCCGAGTATTAAACTTAACTCGTTCAGGCTATGCTTCAGGACAAAAATACGGTGCAATGCTTTGGTCAGGGGATACTTATGCTAGTTGGGATACTCTAAAGAAACAAATTGTGGAAGGGTTAAATGTAGGTTTAAGCGGCTATCCCTATTGGACACTTGATATTGGTGCTTTTTTCACTGTAGGAGACAAATGGCAAAATAGAGGATGTGGCTGCAATACGGATCCTACACCGAAATGGTTTTGGAAAGGGAACTACAATGAGGGCGTGAAAGATGCGGGATATTGTGAACTTTATGTCCGTTGGTTGGAATTTGGTACTTTTCTTCCTATGTTTCGTTCTCATGGAACAGATACGCCAAGAGAAATATGGAACTTTGGGAAAAAGGGAGATATGTTTTATGATGCAATAGAAAAATTTATTCATCTAAGATATCAACTTATGCCATACATCTATTCTTTAGCTGGAGCTGTTTATTTAAATCATGCAACCATCATGCGCAGCTTATTATTTGACTTTATAAAGGACAAAAAAGTGAAAGAGATTAAAGATGGTTTCCTGTTTGGTCCGGCTCTATTAGTTTATGTGGTAACAGAACCCATGTACTATGATGCAGGTAATATTATACTGGATAAAGAAAGGCTAAAAGACTGTTATTTACCGGAAGGTACAGGGTGGTACGATTTCTGGAATGATAAGTTTTATGAGGGAGGGCAGGTGGTTACAGTAGAAACGCCTATTGATCGCACCCCTATCTTTGTAAAAGCAGGTTCAATACTTCCAGTTACAAAAGGGCTTCAATATGCAGACCAAAAGAGTAATGAACTCTTGGAGCTGCATATTTATCCAGGTAATGATGGAACATTTATTTTATATGAAGATGAAGGCAATAACTACAACTACGAAAACGGCGCCTATACCACCATTGAAATAAAATGGAATGACAAGAATCAGTCATTCACTATAGGTAAACGTAATGGCTCTTATGTTGGTATGGAAAGCCAAAGAGTATTTAAAGTAGTATGCCGTGAAGTGGTAGTAGAAGCAACTTATTCTGGTGAAGAAATATCAATCATTTTGTAATGCTACAGAAAAAAGCACGACAAAAAAATCCGTACCCTTAACTAAAGGGACGGATTTTTTGTTGCGATTATCTATGTTGATTAGAGTTTAATAAACTAATCAGGTTGTGAAATATAAGTGTCTATACTAATTACTAATTACCGGTTTTCACGGTATTCAAGAGGACTTATCCCAACCTGCTTTTTAAAAATTCTGCTGAAATAACCCTGGTCATGATATCCTACACTTTCACCAATTTGGCGGATGGATAATTCCGGATTATGTAAGAGTAGTTGCTGTGCCTTCTGCATCCTTAGTGAAATCAGGTATTTTGAGGGACTTTGATTATATTGCCTATCAAAGATTTTAGTAAGATAACTGGAACTGTAATTCATATTACCGGCAATCAGGTTAAGATTAATATCCAGGCAATAATGAATGGAAATATAATCTTTTAGAATACTGGCAATCTGGGCAGGAGAATTACGGGTGGTTGCAGGGTTAAAAATATCTTCAAAAGAGCTTTGTTGCAATTTATAGGAATTTCTGATTTTAAGTAATGCTACTTTTAATTCCTCTGCATCCACAGGTTTCAGCAGATACTCGGATACTTTAAGCTGTATAGCACTTTTGGTATATTCAAAGTCTGAATAACCACTAATTATAATGAAATCAGTCAAGGGATAATTTTCCCTGATTTTTTTAATTAAAGTGATTCCATCCATTACGGGCATGCGAATATCAGTGATTACTAAATCAGGATTTAATTTTTTAACCAGTTCATACACTTGCGTACCAGTTTGGGCAGCTCCTACAACTTCAAAATCAGTATCTGAGGCTTCCACTTTTTTAATTAGATTATGAAGTAATAATTCCTCATCCTCAGCAATTACTACAGAATATTTCATTCATATCTCCCATCTGTGCGGGTGCGCACTTTTTGTCATGATGTTAAAGGGTTAGTAGGTGGGGGGATTCTGGCGATTTTGTACCAGTCGTTGACCAATTGAAACAATACCATTTCCCTTGTCGGTGTTACCATATTCAAAAATCATTGTTTCACCGCAGAATAATTTCCAGCGCATATATACATTTATGATACCTAAGCCATTGACCTGCATTTCCGGCATACCAGGACAGCTATCAGCCTTTTGAATACGTTCTTTGATAACAGCTAAATCTAAGGGTGTAAATCCTGCTCCTGAATCAATAATATCTATTTGCCAGTAATTCTCATAAATTCGTCCCTTTACAGATATATTCCAGGGGGGATTACAGTTGGTACCATACTTTAGTGCATTTTCAACCAGTGGCTGTATGATGAGTTTGGGAACTCTAAATTCTAATAAATCCGCCTCCACATCTATGGTATAGTTTAAGCTGGATTGATATCGTACTTTCATACAATATAAGTATTTATTCACATAATCCATTTCCAAACCAATCCCGATAAAGGCGGTGGAACTATCGGTAATATATCTCATTATTTGAGATAGATATCTACACATGGTGATCACTTCTTCAGGTTGACCATTTTCAGTAAGTACAATAATGCTTGAGAGGGTATTATAATATAAATGAGGGTTTATCTGAGATTGCAGTGCTAGTGTACGGGATTTTAATTCTTGCTGCCTTGAATCAATTAATTCATTCATAGAAATTTTTAAATTTTCACTCATGGATTGGAAAGCAAGGTAGAGTTCAGATATTTCATTGTATGAACTAGGATAACCTGAAACTTTATCTTTGCCTAAAGTATCAAGCTGCATTTGCTGTATAATTAGCTTTAAATGTTTCAAAGGTTTAACAAGTCCTTTTGATAAAGAGTAGGATATTACCAGAGAAGTCAAAAGGAGTATAAACACAAATAAGAGTAAAATTCTGATTAAACCATTGATTGGTTTTAGTATATAAGATTCAGGTTGTACTGTAATATAGGTCCAACCACTGTAGGAAGAATTAGAGTAAACCATATACTCTTTATTATGTGTATTGGGATTAATTAAAGATATAGTGTCAGCTTTCTGTTTTATGTAACTATAGTAATTAGGAATTAAGGCATTTTGCTCCTCTGTTAGATCATAGGGGTAAATTAGACTATTGTCGGCTGAATAAATATATATTTGTACCGGCTCTTTATATTTTTTCTTATAATTAATAATATTTTTAAATACACTCTTACACCGCTTTAAAGTCTCAACGGCTCCAACAGATCTGCCATATTGATTATTATAGGTGCGATAAACTGATAGAAACCAATCAGGGTACTCAGAGGAGGTCGACAAATAAGAAGTTTTATAGGGATGGCTAATTAATTTTTGTCCATCTAATTCCTGGACTTGTAAAAACCAGGTAAGGTACTTTAAATCCACCATATCTGTGTTGGTTTTAAGCCCAACTTTTAGTCTGCGACCTTGCAAATCATATAAATTGATTTGATCCACTTTAACATCAGCACCATTGATGGTGACAAATAAGCTGGCAAGACTATCCAGTGTATTTCTATTAATATCCAGATTAAAAGAAGAATCCAACTTTTCTTTAACCAGACTACTATAATTAATATTGATGGAAACAGTATCCATATCACGTATGATTGTATCTGTTTGATTCATAAAATAATTGTTTTGCTGGGTAAGATTATCTATTTCTTGCTTGATTAATTGAGTAGAAACGTATTTGTAAAAAAATACGCTGAAGTTAAATAATATTAATATTGCAAGTCCAACATAAGCTAAAAATAGCTTCGTTTGAAGCTTTAGTGAATGCATGTAGGAAT